>NZ_RHOW01000011.1 GCF_003946215.1 Lapidilactobacillus mulanensis | reverse complement strand
TGAAGCCGCTTAGAAACAGATTCAACTTTATATTATTTCATTTGTCAACTTGACAGGGCCTAGTGCAGACGAGGGTGTTTTATTCATAGTTGCGTATCTTTCGAAGCGTGCTTTAATTAGTCCTTCATGCGGTGCTCGATCCAGCTCCAGATCTCAGACGATCCTTCACCGTTGATCGCACTGAAAGACTGTAGCGGCTCTTCTGATGGCATCTCCAGTGACTGACGGATACGTTTCAATGAGCCAGCGCGCTGGTTGTTGGAAATCTTATCGATCTTAGTCGACACGACTAGAATAGGAATATCAAAATAATCGACATAATGATACATCGCCTTGTCATCCTCAGTCGGTTCATGGCGCGCGTCGACCAAAATCACGGCACCCTTCAATTCTTTACGCGACTCCAAGTAATGTTCAATGATCTGACCGAACTTTTCGCGTTGCGTCTTGGAAACTTTGGCATAACCATAACCGGGAACATCCACCAAATTCAAGATTTGATTAACTTGATAGAAATTCAGCGTCTGCGTTTTACCAGGTGAACTGGAAGTTCTAGCCAGACTTTTGCGACTAAGCAAGCGATTGATCAATGAAGATTTACCCACATTAGAGCGGCCAGACAAGACGATCTCAGGCAACCCAGCCTTAGGATATTGCGCGTCGCTAACAGCACTGATCAGCATTTGTGCATCTGTAACTTTCATAAAATATTTCCTCTTTAATCTAAAATTAAACCACCAAACCACGTATCTCCAAAACAGAATCAAACAAGGGTCTCTAATCTAGCAGAACTAGCGCCACCAACAAAATGAGTCGTTAACACCAGTTAACTTCAACAAACCTAACAAGCTACAAAAAAAGCAGACAAACCAACGTAGCTCCAAAACATAATCAAACAAGAGTCTCTAATCTCGCAGAACTAACGCCACCAACAAAATGAGCCGTTAAATACCATTTTACCCCAACAAGCCTAACAAGCTACAAAAAAACAGATGATGCTAGTAATCATCTGAATTTTTTTGTATTTTTATAGATTATGAAGCTTTTTCGCTATCAGTGGAAACAATTTCTGGCTCTTGATGCCCTAAGACAGAAGGTTTATTCACAATAACTTTTTCGACATTTTCTTTTTCTGGTAATTCAAACATCGTATCTTGCATGACACTTTCCATGATCGAACGAAGACCACGGGCACCGGTATTGCGCTCGATAGCTTGATGCGCGATGGCGTGTAGGGCGCCTTCAGTGAATTCAAGTTTCACACCATCAAGATCGATCAACTTCTCGTATTGTTTAACCAACGCATTCTTAGGCTTAGTCAAAATCTGAACCAAATCATTCTCAGTCAGTTTCGACAAAGCAGAAATAATTGGAATACGACCGATAAATTCGGGAATGATCCCGAACTTCATCAAGTCTTCAGGAATAATCTGTTGTAAGACATGATCTGCATCGAATTCTTGCGTTTTCTCTTCGGCAGAACCGAAACCGATCGTTTGCTCGCCTAAGCGATTGCGAACGATGTCTTCGATGCCGTCAAACGCGCCACCCACGATGAATAAGATATTCGTCGTGTCGACTTGAATGAATTCTTGTTGAGGATGTTTACGACCGCCCTGAGGTGGAACATTGGCAATAGTCCCTTCAAGGATCTTCAACAAAGCTTGTTGAACCCCTTCACCAGAAACATCGCGTGTGATCGAAACGTTCTCGCTCTTTTTAGCGATTTTATCGATTTCATCAATATAAACAATGCCGCGTTGCGCACGTTCAACATCATAGTCGGCGTTTTGCAACAACTTCAACAAAATGTTCTCGACATCTTCACCGACGTAGCCAGCCTCTGTTAAAGTGGTTGCATCAGCGATTGCAAAGGGCACGTTCAAGACGCGCGCTAAACTTTGCGCTAAGAACGTCTTACCTGAACCAGTTGGGCCGATCAAAGCAATATTGCTCTTTTGCAATTCAGTATCGCCATCTTCGGCAACAGCCATTTGGTTAACTCGCTTGTAGTGATTATAAACGGCAACAGAAAGCGCGCGTTTCGCACGATCCTGACCGATCACATATTCATCAAGGAAATCGAGAATTTCTTTAGGTTTAGGAACCTTCACGTTTTGTTCAACGGCGTCTTCACGCAATTCATCGTCTAAAATATCTTTGCATAAATCAATACATTCATTACAGATGTAAACACCAGGGCCGGCAATGATTTTTTTAACTTGGTCCTGTGTTTTACCACAAAACGAACATTTCACCGTTCCAGTCGTCTGCATATTATCAAACATTTTTTGTCCACCTTTATGAGCTAATTAAGTGTACGATAGCACAGCTTAGCATTGCTGTAAAGCATTCTGTTTATCGCCAACAACCGCTCAAAAGAACGATCGTCAAATCTAAATACAGTTTAGAACCTGACTAAATGATAACAGAAAATCGAGCTTTTAGACAGAAAAGAGGCTGGCCCATGTTCGTGACCAACCTCAACTTCATTGCTCATCATCAGCAATTCGATTTATTCTTGGACAGCAGAATCAGTAATGATATCGATGGCTTTCTTGATACCAATATCATGACCTAACATGTCGTCTGTCAATGCCTTACGAACGGCATCTTTTTCCATGTTATACTCACTTGCTAAGTTATCGATTTCAGCGTCGATTTCTTCTTGACTTGGCACAATTTCTTCAGCTTTAACGATGGCTTCCAAAACCAAATTCGTCTTAACGCGTTGTTCGGCGTCTTGTTCGAATTGCTTGTGAAGATCATCTTCGCTTGTACCAGTTAATTGATAGTACATCTTAGGATCGATACCTTGGCGTTGCATGTTGCCCAAATATTGATCCATTTGGTTATGAACTTCTGTTTCAAGCATTGCTTCAGGCAAGTCTTTGATTTCAGAATTCTCAACAGCTTTGTTGATGGCTGCTTCTTGAATAGCTGATTCAGCTTCGTCTTTCTTAGTTGATTCTAATTGTTCCTTGAGCTTAGCTTTGAGTTCGATCAAAGTATCAACTTCTTCGTCGATATCTTTGGCAAAATCATCGTCAAGTTCAGGTAATTCCTTAGTCTTAACTTCGTGAACAGTCGTTGCAAAATGAGCTTCTTTGCCGGCGAGATCCTTAGCTTGGTAATCTTCTGGGAATGTGACCACAACGTCAACATCATCGCCAGATTTGTGACCAACTAATTGTTCTTCAAAGCCGGGAATGAATGTGTTTGAGCCCAATTCCAATGAATGGTTCTCTGCAGAACCGCCATCGAATTCTTTGCCATCAACAGTTCCTTTATAATCGATCACAACCGTGTCGCCATTTTCGCTAACACCGTCTTCTTTAAGAACTAATTCAGCTTGTTGTTCGCGACGTTTCTCTAATTCAGCGTCAACATCAGCATCCGTTACTTCACTGTTCTGCTTGGGAACAGTCAAGCCCTTATAGTCGCCTAAAACAACTTCAGGTTTAACTGTCACTTTAGCCTTGATCAGCCAAGGTTCGTTAGGATCCATCTTTTCAATACTGATTTCTGGTTGATCAACGGGTTCGATCTTTGCTTCTTCAACTGCTGCATCATAAACTTCTGGTAATACAGCATTCAAAGCATCTTCATAAAGTGAAGCTTCGCCGTACATTTTATTGAAAACTGTGCGAGAAACTTTGCCTTTACGGAATCCAGGAACAGACAAATTCTTTTTAACGCGCGCAAACGCAGTGTCTAAGCCTTTGTTAATTTCGTTAATACTAATTTCAAATGTAAGTTCACCGTCATTGGTGCCCTTCTTTTCCCATGTGGTCGTCATAATTAACCTCCGATATAAATTACGTCAATCTGTTTTACATACCTGTCAATCTTATCGTATTTAGAATAAAAAGTAAATGAAACTTCATTAAAAATCCGCCTTTTTTCACGTTTGGTAACTATTTTCTGATGTACTAAAATTGTGTGCACCTAATTTGATTGAAAGAGATGACATTTTTTGTGTGGTTCCGGCGAAATTTGTGGTGGGAACTGGTGACTGCTGTGGGGACGGCTCCAAGCTTTTGGAAGTTCGCCAAAAGTTTTCCGCCTGAAATGTGAGCTCCGGAAAACCGCCGGATCTCACATTTCCCCATTTTGTAAATTCGCAAGGACCGCTCATTAACAAAATTGCCACTGCAGTCCCAGTTCCCACCACAAATTTCGCCTATTCTATTCGGAAGAGCTCGACATGTTCAACGTTGTATATTTAATTTATCTTTCTAAATTTTTAACGTGCAAAATGAAAATCGGCAATCTAGACACACGACCAATTTAAAAATAGGCGCAATCTTTCGACTAAAACGCTATGATATCAGCATTTTCAGGCTATTCTGCACCTATTTTAAAATTTGTCGTGTGTTATTTTGCGCAGATTTGAAATTCATCGCTTTTCTTCTTTAACTATTCAAAGTAAAGGCTACCTTGAGAATCAACTTCCAGGAACCCAACCATTCAAATCCTACGTTAAGCTAATTAAGTTTAGGTCGAAAGTGCTGGGGCAGGCAGTCGTGGCAGTGCTAACCATGTAAGGCGGGCCGTTTTTGCCCGCCTTACATGGTGGATCGATTCGAGACTCGGCGTTTTTCCGAGGCTCAAATCGAAGCTCGGAGCTTTTCCCGCCCTTGGAAAAGCGGAGAGCGGTCCCACAGCCACAGACCTGCCTGCCCCAGCACTTTCGACCGCAGGTAGATACGATTTTCAAAGACAAAAAATAGATCCCGACGATTAATCGGGATCTACAAACAAAAAACAATTTAATTAAAGCAGTGACTACATCATACCACCCATACCAGCACCTGGGCCTACTGGTGCTTCAGGCTTCTCTGGCTCTGGCTTGTCAGCAACAACTGCTTCAGTTGTTAACAACAAAGCAGCAACACTGGCAGCGTTCTGTAAAGCAGAACGAGTCACTTTAGTTGGGTCGATGATACCGACGTCAACCATGTTCTCCCATTTGTCAGTTGCAGCGTTATAACCGATCTCAACTTTTTCGTTCTTCAAATGCTCAACAATAACTGAGCCTTCGAGTCCAGCATTTTCAGCGATTTGACGAACGGGTTCTTCCAAAGCGCGAAGAACGATGTTGATACCAGTTTGAACGTCGCCCTCTTCTGACAACTTAGCAACTGCAGGGATCACGTTAACTAAGGCAGTACCACCACCAGCAACGTAACCTTCTTCAACGGCTGCACGAGTTGCGTTCAAGGCGTCTTCAATGCGATACTTGCGTTCTTTCAATTCTGTTTCAGTCGCAGCACCGACGTTGATCACTGCAACACCACCAGCTAATTTAGCTAAGCGTTCTTGTAACTTTTCACGGTCAAAGTCTGAAGTTGTATCGGCAATCTGACCCTTGATCAATTCAACTCGTTCGTTGATGGCGTCTTTAGAACCCGCGCCTTCAACAATTGTTGTGTTGTCTTTAGTAACGGTAACCTTGCCAGCTTGACCTAATTGCTCGAGCTTCGTATCTTTCAATTCGAGGCCTAAGTCGCCAGTAATAACGGTTGCGCCAGTCAAAATAGCAATATCTTCCAATTGTGCCTTACGACGATCACCGAAGCCAGGTGCCTTAACTGCAACAACGTTGAACGTGCCACGGATCTTGTTCAATACAAGTGTTGGTAAAGCTTCACCTTCAACATCGTCGGCAATGATCAATAATGCCTTGCCTTGTTGAACGATTTCTTGCAACATTGGTAAAATTTCTTGGATGTTTGAGATTTTCTTATCAGTGATCAAGATATATGGATTGTCGAGATCGGCTTCCATCTTGTCGTTATCAGTGACCATGTATTGTGATAAGTAACCACGATCAAACTGCATCCCTTCAACAACATCGAGATCAGTTTCGATCCCTTTTGATTCTTCGATCGTGATGACACCATCATGACCAACTTTTTCCATAGCATCAGCGATCAATTTACCGACTTCATCGCTCGAAGATGAAACAGAAGCAACTTGGGCGATTTGATCTTTATTTTCAACTTTATGAGAAATCTTGTGTAATTCGTCTACGGCAGCTTTAGTTGCCAATTCGATACCACGACGGATACCAACTGGGTTAGCGCCGGCAGTCACGTTCTTCATACCTTCGCGAATAATTGCTTGTGCCAAAACCGTGGCAGTGGTTGTCCCATCACCAGCGATGTCGTTAGTCTTAGAAGCAACTTCTGAAACTAATTTAGCACCCATATTTTCAAAGTGATCTTCTAAGTCGATCCCTTTGGCAATAGTTACACCATCGTTTGTGATTTCTGGTGAACCATATGATTTTTCAAGCACAACATTACGGCCTTTAGGTCCTAAAGTTGTTTTAACAGTATTTGCTAGTTGATCAACACCACGCAACATTGCGGCACGTGCGTCTTCAGAAAACTTTATTTCTTTTGCCATTTAAAATACACCTCTGATAAATTTATTTATTTAATTAGTCGACGATTGCCATAAGATCTTTTTCGTGTAGGACCAAATATGATTGTCCTTCGAACTTAACTTCGGAACCCGCATATTTGTCGAACATCACGGTCTGTCCTTCTTTAACTGAAACGGGTAATTGTTTACCTGAATCAGTGACAGTACCTGCACCAACGGCAACGATCTTGCCTGTTTGTGGTTTTTCTTTTGCGTTGCTAGCTAAAACAATGCCACCAACTGTTTGTTCTTCCTGTTCTTCAACAGTGACGATAACTCTATCTCCTAAAGGTTTTAACACAGAAAATCCCTCCGTTAATTTTATTTATTTAGCACTCATCATGCCCAAGTGCTAACCACAAGAAATATCATAACATTTCTAGCGTTGAATGCAAGTATTTGCGCTTTAGTTTTTTTAAAATTCAACCGCTTCAATTTGACGGATGACGCAATAATTAGCCTAAAACAAAGCAAAACGATTGAAATATGTCGCGCGTTTTGTTAAATACAGTTAAAATTGATATGATAGACACATTACCATCAGAAAGGACGCCTTATGAATAAAAAAACCGCACTCTCAAAAATTGGTACGATCATTGTCTGTTACCTGATCGTGCTCATCTTACCGGATCTGATTCTACAACTCTTTAAAATAAAAGGTGCCACGGCCATTAATGTTCAAGTTTTACTGACGGCGATCGGTGCCGCTGCGTTGATTTGGTTAGACCGTAAAGGCGATAAGAAGTTGGAGATCGCGCCAGATAAAAAACTTTCCATCGCCGACAAAACCTTGTACGGCGTTGGTGGGATGATCTTACTCTATGCGACGGAGATCGTTGGTTCAGTGCTGATTATTTTGCTCTTCGGCCAACCCAATCCTTCTCAAAACACCCAACAGATTTTGGAAATCGTTAAAATTGCCCCCGCCTTTATTATTTATGGCGTTGTGTTAGCTCCGATCATGGAGGAAGTTGTTTTCCGCAAAAATATTTATGGTGTTGGACGTAAATTGATCAATCCGCTGGGTGCCGCACTAGTTTCGGCTTTATTATTTGGCTTAGCGCACAACGACAATAACTTTTTAATCGTCTACGCTGGTATCGGTCTGGCGCTTTGCTGGCTATATAAACGCACCAATTCGATCGTCGTTAACATCATCGCCCACGGTCTCTTCAATGGCATTACGATGGCCTTAGCCTTACTTATCCGCTAATTTGATCAAACAAACTAATGAATAGAAAAAGCCCTAATACCAAGTGTACGAAGGTATTAGGGCTTACTCGTGGTTTTAAACAGCGGAACTCAGGCACAAAAAAACAATCAAGCCTTCACAATGACCCTCAGCGATCATTGCGAAACAACTTGATTGTGATCAACTTACTTTGATTCTGAATCTTTCTTTTCTTTAGCAGCCTTGGCATTGTTGACTTCATCAGCCATTGGGTTGACCAAAGTGCCATCATCCTTGAAGTTATCCAAGAAATAGATCAAGGTTTGCAATTCATTTGCTAAATCAACATTATGAACGCGAACATTGTCAGGAACACTGACCCGCAACGGCGTAAAGTTCAAAATACCATGAACATTTGCGCTAACTAAGCGATCAGTAATCCCTTGGGCAACATCCATTGGCACCGAAAGGATCACAATATCGATTTGTTGCTGTGCCAATTGCGTTTCTAAGTCATCCATGCCATAAATTGGAACACCACTTTGAATCGTTCCAGTAATTTTAGAATCAACGTCAAAAGCGGCACTAATTCTGATATTATTAGATTGACGGAAGTTGTAATTCAGTAAAGCATGTCCTAAATTACCGACCCCGATCAACGCAACACTGGTCAAACGATCCTGATTTAAGAGGCGCTTAAAGAATGACAGTAATGATTCAACGTCATATCCATATCCGCGCTTACCTAATGCACCGAAGTATGAAAAGTCACGACGGATCGTCGCACTATCCACCTTCACTGCCTCGGATAAATCAGCAGAAGAAAATTTTGTTTTTTCGCTATCGTGCAAAAATTGAAGATAGCGATAGTATAATGGTAACCGTCTTGCGGTTGCCTTTGGAATCTTTATTTCAGCCATTGCTGAAACACCTCAGACTTTCAAACTTTTTTTAGATTTGATACTATGTCAATTATCATTAAGAATTATTCCACAATTTCAGAAAATAAACAAGAATTAACTTACCAAGTATCATAGCTTATTTAGTGATTTTATTTCAAGTAATATGCTTATCTCGTGTTTCAAGGCATTCATACTTGTTAAAACGGCCATTAATTCATTGCTTAAATTTTCTTTAATTTCAAATTTCTATTGTTCAGGAGGCAATTATGATTATTCTACAAGCTCAGCAAGTCGCCCGTTTTTTCGGTGCTGAGACCCTATTCGATAAAGTTAACCTGGAAGTGCAAGATCACGCGCGCATTGGTCTTGTGGGTGTGAATGGTGCCGGAAAATCCACGCTGTTACGGATCATCGCCGGTATCGATCCCGCCGACCAAGGACAAGTCATCAAAAACAAGGGCGTTAACATTGGCTACCTCGCTCAGAATAGCGGTTTGGATTCCCAACGGACGATTTTTGCCGAAATGTTAACCGTCTTCAGTGAATTACAACAAATTGCCCAACAACTCAAAGAGATGGAGCAGCAATTGATCGCCGAACCAACCAATCAAACCTTGCTGGCAAATTATGACGAGCTGCTCAACACTTACAAGGCCAAAAACGGCTACACGTACGAAACCGAAATTAAAACTGTTCTGAATGGATTCCAATTTCCCGAAACGACCTATGAGATGCAGATCTCCGAATTATCTGGTGGTGAGCGTTCTCGACTGGCCCTGGCTAAGATTCTGCTGCAGAAACCAGAATTGCTGATTTTGGATGAACCAACTAACCATTTGGACATCGAAACGTTGAATTGGCTCGAGACTTATTTGCAAGGTTATCCTGGCGCGATTCTCGTTGTGTCGCATGACCAATATTTCCTCGATCACGTCGCCAAGGAAATTTATGCCCTCACACAACATCAACTCAAACACTATCGCGGAAATTATACCGACTATCTGCATCGTGCGGATGAAGAACAAGAACACGCCGAAAAAGAATACGAACAACAGCAATCTGAAATCAAGAAATTAGAAACTTTTGTCGAAAAAAATATCACCCGCAAATCAACGACTAAACGCGCCCAAAGTCGCCAGAAACAATTAGACAAAATGGATCGTCTCGAAAAACCCAAGTCTGGCGAACAGTCTGCTCATTTCCAATTTGAGATCACCGCTGAAACCGGTAAAGAAGTCTTGCTGGTTCATGATCTGGCCATTGGTTACGAAGATCATGTGATGTCTAGCCCGATTAATTTTGACGTGCGTAAGCAGCAAAAAGTCGCCATCATTGGTCCTAACGGTATTGGCAAATCAACTTTAGTGAAGACTTTACTGGAAGAAATCCCGCCATTACGCGGCACCTTTAAATTTGGCGCGAACGTCGCCATTGGTTACTACGATCAGAATCAAAGCCAGCTCGATTCAAGCAAGACCGTTCTCGATACGATTTGGGACGAGCATCCCCTATTGCCCGAACAACAAATTCGCAACGTGCTAGGTAGTTTTCTATTCCGCGGTGACGATGTCAAAAAAGTTGTTCATCAACTCTCTGGTGGTGAAAAAGCCCGGCTCCTGCTCACCAAACTGGCGATGGAAAAACGTAATGTGCTATTGATGGATGAACCAACGAACCATTTAGACATTCAAAGCAAAGAAGTTTTAGAAGCCGCGTTGGAAAATTTCGCCGGCACCTTGATTTTTGTTTCGCATGACCGTTATTTCATCAACAGCCTGGCAGATACAATCATCGATATCGATGGGCAAGGCAGTCACATTTATCATGGTAATTATGACTTCTACTTAGAGAAGCGTCAAGAATTAGCAACTCCTGAGCAAGCAACCAAGGAAACCGTGATCAGTGATAATCAGGCCGCCTTTAAAGCCGATAAAGAACAACAAAAAGAAGTTCGGCGATTAGAGCGCAATGTCGCTAGTCTCGAAAATACGATGGCAGAACTCGAAGAAAAGAACCAAGCCGTCCAACTCGAAATGACCCAACCGGAAAACTTAAACGATTTCCAGAAGCTAGCTGAATTGCAGGCTCAATTAGAAAACATTCAAGTCCAGCAACAAACCGCCGAAAACGACTGGTTGGCTGCCTCGGAAAAGTTAGAGAACTTCAGTTAATCAAGATCCACCTACAAAATAAAATTAAGCAAGCAAAAAAGCTAACCAGAAACTGGTTAGCTTTTTATGTCGGATCAGATTAAATCTAGTCCATTAATTTTTCGGCTTGTGCCAAAACTGTGTCGCCATCCATCATGCCATAAGCACGCATGTCGATAACTTCAACAGGAATATCTTTGCCTTCAAGCTTTTGTTGGAATTGTGATAACATGAAACGAACTTGTGGTCCTAACAATAAGACGTCAACGTCGTTAGAAGCAAGTGCGTTGTCAGCATCGCCAGCAGCAGTTGCGAAGATTTTAGCCTCGATACCCTTCTTTTCTGCAGCTTTTTGCATTTTTGTAACTAACAGGCTTGTTGACATACCTGCGCTACATACTAACATGATTGTTTTTTCAGCCATTGTGAAACGCTCCTTTATGTTTGCATGAAAACTTGCTAACCGTTTTCATTATATGAAAATCATACTTCAAATGATCGTTGCTGTCAATGATTTATCATCAAACAATCTGACGATTCACAATTGATTTGCGCCACTTAAAAACCGATATCGTTATTTAAACCAGGTCCAAACTTGGAACCGCATTAAGATCCATTCCGGCAAATGCTTGATGTGTTGCCAATTGAACCGATGCTGCTGCACCGATCATGGCAGCGTTGTCGCCACATAAGCGCAATGGTGGCACGATCAATTCCGTCTGTGGATCGGCAGTCGCCATCGTTGCGGTCAACCGTTCGCGTAAGCCTTGGTTAGCCGCAACGCCGCCGGCAACGACCAACTGTTTAACTGGATGTTCCGCAAGTGCATGCAAGGTTTTTTCGACTAGCACATCGCAGACACTGGCTTGGAAACTCGCGGCTAGATCTGCGCGGTCTAAAGTCTCGCCCAGTTGATCTGCGTGATGAACCGTATTGATAAACGCGCTCTTTAAGCCACTAAAGCTAAAATCAAAATTATCTTCTTTGATCATTGCTCGCGGAAATTTAAACGTATCATTGCCTTGATGAGCCAACTGGTCGACAGCCTTACCCGCTGGATAATTAATTCCTAACACCCGGCCAATTTTGTCGTAGGCCTCACCTGCTGCGTCGTCACGCGTTTCGCCAAGCAGCTGATAGTCATTAGGCGCAGACACATAAACGAGCTCAGTGTGGCCACCAGAGACCACCAGCGCCATGAATGGATAGCTGAGCGGTGTCACCAGTTGCGCCGCATAAATATGCCCAGCTAAATGATTCACTGGGATCAGCGGCAACTTGTGGGCAAACGCGATCGTTTTGGCAGCGGTAATACCGATCAATAAGGAGCCCACTAGTCCGGGACCATAAGTCACAGCGACTGCCGTCAAGTCTTCATAGGTCACCTCGGCTTCATCCAGCGCCATTTGGGTACATTGAATGATTTGCTCGACATGATGACGGCTAGCCACTTCTGGAACCACACCGCCAAAACGTTGGTGACTCTTAATTTGAGTAGCAATAATATTACTCAGTATTTTGTGGCCATCCTCGATGACGGCCACACTAGTTTCATCACAACTTGTTTCGAAAGCTAAGATTAATTCACGATTATTTTTTATCAAAAATGTTCACTCTACTTTTTTAGAAATCTGTCGTTAATTGATTTAAATTTGAAAAATGCGACTCAATCTGCCAATAACAAGCACATGGAAATGGCATCTTCATTATCCAGTGCATAATAATTCTTGCGGATCTTGCGGTCGACGAAGCCTAACTGATGATAAAGATGTTTGGCCGGCTCATTGGTGATCCGCGTTTCTAAGGTCACCTGTTGGCATCCGCGCTGTTTAGCTTGGTCGATCATCAATTGCATCAATCGTCGTCCCAAACCCAAATTTTGCCAAGCGTTTAAAACGGCAATGTTCGTGATATGCAATTCGGTCTCACTAAACCAAGCCCCAACAAAACCGATCAATGTCGCATTCGCATCGTACAAACCAACATACAAATGTTTATACCGCTTATTGATCTCATTCAAAAAAACCAGACGATCCCAAGGAGTCTGGCCAGCATAAACGTCGCGTTCGATCATCAACAGGTCATCCAATGACGCAGCTGTCAACCGGCGGAGATAATAAGTTTGTGTCTGAAGTTGAAATTCTTCCTCAACAAATTCATCACTCGTCGTGGCTTGATTTCGCTGAGGTTGAAAAAGATTTTTAAACTTGTTCAACATAATGCGTAGATTCCTCGTTGGGATGTTTGGCTTGCCAATTAACTTCGGCTTCCGTCTTGCGTAAATAAACTGGGACAAATGCATCGAGATCTGCCACCGGTTTTTGACCTCGGATCAATAAGTCAAAGCCGGACGCAAGTGGCATTCTTTGGGTGCCCTGAGCAAAAATAACGTTCAATTCTGAGAGCTGTTCCTTAAAGTAGGCCTGTTGTTCGGTATTCAGCTCACCACTCAGGATCACTTTTTCAGGTGCTAACTGTTTGATTTGTGCAACGATCAATTGACGCGCTAAATAAGCATCCGCTTGTAACTGCTGTAATTGTTCAGACTGCCACTGATAAAAGCCACTGAAGAAATGATCACGACGAGCGTCGATCAAGGGCACGATCAAAGTGTCATTAATTTGCGACCAAGAAACGGTCAATGCAGCCAAACTTGAGACCGCGTAAATTGGTTTATTGAGTGTCCAAGCCAGAGTTTTCGCCGTTGTGACTGCAATTCGGACGCCCGTATACGAACCGGGTCCAGCCGCCACAACGATCCGGTCCAAGTCATTGGGCTCCAGTTGCGCCAATGCTAAGACTTCTTGAATGGCGGGTAGTAAGGTAACACTATGATTTTTTTTACGGGCTGTCAAAACGGAAGCCACTGGCACACCGTCTTCGATCACAGCCACACTCAGCGGAATCGCCGAGGTATCGATTGCGAGCGTTCGCAAAATAAACGCCTCTTTCATTTAAGTAATAGGAACATTCTACCATAAAAAACACGACGGAAAAAGTTGCACTTGTTAACCGCAACCGCAATTTCTCGTCGCTGTGAATCTGGTGGCACCACGAAATTTACGGGTGCTCACTTTTTTTCCATTGTTCGGGCACAATTCGTTGGGTCAGCCTCAATCGACCGACCGTTTTTAACAAATAATAAATGCCCACGTAATAGATCGGCAACATGATCAATTCTTTCGGCAAACGCGTCCAGAATAACGGCCAGAATGGCGTCTTATACATGTAAAAAAGTAATAAGGTGTTCACCACTAAATTGATGCCTAAGTTGACGACGACTGACAAGGTTGCGATGCGCCAACGACTGATCTGCGGCATCCGTCGATAATCAAGCAACCAGCCATAGATAACACCACTCAGAATGGCAACCACGGTGAACGCGGGATTAAACGCGCCATTAGGAAACAGCGAGGCACCGATCACATCGCTGATCCCACCAGCAAGTCCCGCATACCAAGGTCCGTACCAGTGACCGATCAGCGCACTGACTAAGAAAGTCGCACTGATCTGTAGAAAAGTTGTGCCAAAAGAAAAGCGTCCCACAACTAACCGAACCGCGATGAGAAACGCTAAGTAAACCAATCGCAATAAGGCCGATTGATGAGTTGTAATTTTGTTCATTTTAGACCACTCCTTTGTTGGAGCGCCACTACCCAAATCAACATGTGATTCAAACTAAAGCCTGACTAATGTTCAAGTTTTAAAAGTCGATCACATGATCCGAACGCGGCGAATGCGGCAACTAAATCGCGGATAAACCTTCGTCCAACGTTCACATTCCGTTCCGTCAGCACTTTACGCTTAGTTGCCTACTCCGAATAGACAGATGATAAAGCAATTTATGGCGAAGGACAAGTTATTTGTCTTTCTTTTGACGAATTACCCCTCTTTTTGTGTTAAAATCAGGCTAATCAATCATTAAGAAGGTCAACTATGAAAAAGATTCTCGTCTTACACACCGGTGGCACGATTGCGATGTCCGCCGATCAAACCGGTAATATTTTACCCAACGAACATAACCCTTTACTAGATGCAACAGGTGAATTCTCGGGTAAGCTACAATTGATCACCGAAGAAATCTTCAACTTACCCTCGCCACATATGATTCCTGAACGGATGCTGGAACTGGGAAATCGCATTTTGAAGGCCGAAAAAGAAGGCATCGATGGCGTTGTCGTCACCCACGGAACCGATACGTTGGAAGAGACCGCCTACTTTCTCGATCTGACTTTACCCACACACATCCCTATCGTCGTCACGGGTGCCATGCGCTCATCCAACGAAATCGGTAGCGATGGCTTATACAACTTCCGCAACGCCGTTTGGACGGCTTACGCGGATGCGGCGCGCGACAAAGGCGTGCTGGTGGCGATGAATGATGAAGTTCACACCGCTCGTTTCGTCACGAAAACACACACGACCAATGTGTCGACTTTCCGCACGCCAACGTTTGGCCCGATCGGTTTGATTTCGAAGCAACACGTTCATTTCTATCAAGAATTGATCAATCAAGAAATTTGTCACATCGATCATTTGGCCAACCACGTTTATTTATTAAAGGCTTATGCCGGCATGTCGAGTGAATTATTCGACGCGCTAGATTTACCGACAACCAACGGCCTCGTCATCGAAGCGCTCGGTGCAGGAAATCTACCACCGCAAACATTGCCGGGCATTCAAAGATTGCTCGACCGCAACATCCCCATTGTGCTCGTGTCTCGCTGCTTTAATGGCGTCGCCGAGGATGTCTACGATTATGAAGGCGGTGGCGTCGAGCTGAAGAAAATGGGCATCATTTTCTGCCGCGGCCTCAATGGACAAAAGGCGCGGATCAAACTTTTGGTTGCACTTTCGGCCGGCAAAAAAGGCGCCGAGTTGAAAGCGTACGTCAACAACGCCGTCTCTTAACTCACCGCCAGTTAATTTTTGCTTCTGCTGCTAATTGATCGCCATTCATGATCCGATGCTGCGTCAATAACTCACTTTGCGTGGCCTGGCTACTGATCTCATTACCATAAGTCACTTCGTTATCATACTTGATCGACATCGAATCGATCGTATGTGTCTTCAAGAACTCTAGTGGCAAGCTATCCAGCATCCAGTCGAAGTAATGTGCATTGTTAACGTGATGATTGCTATCAATATCGAAGTACCGCACCCGAAATATCTTAGCTAAAACAGTTTCAGCTTCCCAATCGACTTTCTCGATACGTGGAAAACGGATAACCTCCGGTTTAAATCCAGAGGCTATTTTTTCGGTCAATTCTGCAGGCAGCCGAATCATTTTACGCGCTTTTAAATCGATCACGACCCAGATACTCCGCACAAACGCCAATTCAGCTCCCGCATCATCATGTAACCAGAAATCACGATAACAGAAAAATTTGTTGTACTGTGTAGCACGCGTTTCGGCGGTGACGTGCTCATGTTGTTTCGGCAAACGGGTGATCTTAATTTCATACTGCGTGGTTACCCAACCCAAGCCAAGAGTGCCCATAAAAATGGGACCAACACCTAAACTCGTCAGCTGCCGTTCTGAAGCCAGCACTAAATGATTCATCATTGCCGACAAATGCAGCGTGCCCGTCGGATCACATTCATAAAAAGGAACTACAAAATCTTCTGCATATGTCTCGATTGCCATTATTTTAACCCCAATTTTATTTTTTTAAGCGCAGATACAATTTCCTAATCGGCACTCGAAAGATGATGATAGATTTGATAAACAGCTTGACGACTCAACTGTAATTGTTGCGCAACTTGCTTGATGGCAGGATTGGGCTTGCTACCCTCATTGATCAATGAATCGATCAAGGCAATAATTTCCTCAGGCTCTAAATCGATCGGATCGAGATTTTGGCTTACTTGCTTCGGTCCAGCCAACAGCACGACATACTCCCCACGTGGACTATGTTCTGTATACCAAGCCTGCAATTCACCAATGGTACCGCGCTCGAACGACTCATGGAGCTTGGTTAATTCGCGTCCCAAGACTAATTGTTGCGCTTCGCCAAATGCTTCGGCTAAATCGGTCAGCGTTCGTTGTAAATGATGAGGCGATTCATACAAGATAATCGTCTCTGCATGTAATTTGAAATCGTCTAAAGCTAACTTTAATTCTTTGTTCTTGCGCGGCAAAAAACCATAGAAATAAAATGGTTGTGGTGAAAGTCCCGAAGCGATTAAAGCCGTGACTCCAGCACTAGCACCAGGCAATGGCACCACTGAAATACCTGCCGCAATCGCCGTGTCAACCAATTCGTGACCTGGATCAGAAATCGAAGGCAGGCCAGCATCTGAAACTTGGGCGATGGATTGACCCGCTTGTAATTTTGCAATCAACTCTGGAATTCGCTGTTGCGTATTATGCTCATGAAAGCTGATTTGAGGTGTTTTGATCTCGAAGTGGGCCAGAAGCTTACCCGTGTTGCGCGTGTCCTCTGCGGCAATTAAATCGACCTGTTTAAGCGTGTTAAGGCTACGCATCGTCATATCATCTAAATTGCCGATCGGTGTTGGCACCAAAAAAAGAGTGCCCTGATCTGTAGCTGCAAAGCTCTGTTGAATTTGCAACGAAAGGCCCCCTTTAAGCTTGGTGACTACGACGGTCACCATTACCATAAATTATATTTGTACAAAACGCACAGGGCTCATCGTTTTCACGCCGAGCACCATACATCATGTTGCAGATGTGAAAACCTGCATCGTAAAGTTTTTCAAGGTTACGACGAGATGGCAACATCTCTGGTTTATCACTCTGCCCAGTTTGTTCAGATAATTGATCTAAGCGACCACGCAAATGCTTGTTTTCGATGACCAACTCAGCGTTTTGTTCCAAGACACGATTTAATTCTTGTCGAAACGCCATCAGATCACGAGCAAGACTATCTGCTTCAGTCGCTAAACGCTGAAAATCTGTAAAAGGATCTTGCTGACTCATTTCTAATTTCCCTCTTTAACCGCTATAAGTTGTAACGTTAATTGTTCTATGACACTTTGAAAACTAACATTGGCTTCGAGTTTTCGCCGTAATTGTAACACAAACTCTAAGTCAGTTGCCACTTGTGTTGTCGTCAAAAATGACGCGGCGTTCTCAAAACTATCCTGATGTTGCCGCCAATTTAAAGGCCGCTCTAACCCACTCTTGACCGTTAATAAATCACTAAAGGCCGCAATCAACATGGTCTGCAGTAATTGTTTCAAAGACTCATCCTTGAAGTTCGGCAACAATTGCATTTGCACGAGTGGCATTGCGGTTTCTTTGCCAGTAAACACTTGATTCAACCAACGCCAGAAAATTTTTTGTAAATCGCTGAAATCAATGTTTTCGCTCATCGTTTTAATTTCTGCTAAAGTCATTTGAGTGGCACTCAAAATTTCACTTAACTCAGTCGAAATACCCATTTCTTGGATGGCGCGCTGACGTTCAACTAGAGAAGGCGCCTGAAAGTTGACCACCTGCAACCGTGATTGGATCGTGGGTAAGATCCGCCCCAACCGACTCGTCGTTAAGATGATCAAAATTTGACTAGAAGGCTCTTCTAGAAATTTAAGCAACGAATTGGCTGCTGGAATCGTCATTTTATCCGCATCTTTAATGACAAAAACGCGACGTTGACTCTCAAGACCACTCTTCGATAATTCTTGTTTCAGATAACGAATATCATCGATGCCAATTGTTTTAGTGTCACGACTGATCACCAAATAATCAGGATTATTGCCTTCCTGAATTCGTTGACATTCGGCACACTTTTCGCAGGGTGCACCGTCCTGCAAATTTTCACAAAATAACCGCATCGTCAACCACTGAGCTAGTTCAGACTTACCAGAGTTCGCTGGACCATTGAACAAATAAGCATGACTAAGCTCGTGATTATCGATGACGGATTTAAAATGTTGTTTTAATTCTGCTAAGCTTTCTTTCACGATATCGACGGGATCCTAGAAATGATGGAAAGCATCAACAGGCATGACAAAAACCGTCGCGCCACCGACTTGGACTTCAATTGGGTAAGGCATTGAACTATCACCCATTGGATCCAAGTTTGCTGGTGGTGTAATGAATTGTTGGCGTGCATGTGAAGTTTGCTTGATAATTGAGAGCACTTCGTCGACACGATCGTCTTCGATACCAACAATAAAAGTCGTATTGCCGGACTTGAGAAATCCGCCGGTCGTAGATAATTTCGTTGCCCGAATGTTTGAATCAATGAATTCATTACTCAGAATATTGGCATCTTTATCTTGAACAATAGCGAGAATCAGCTTCATAATAACTCCTCCTATAGTGGAAAATTCATGAATGATTAGAGCAGGATCATTTAACTAAGTATTGCTGAATAATACTAAAGCACTGAGCAGCGACTTGATCGGGTTTCTGGGCCGCGTTGACCGACTTGATCCGTTGAGGATTAGCTGCGACTAATTGTAAATACGCGGCATGTACTCGCTCATGGAAAGCCAGCTTCTCGCCTTCCAAGCGATCAAATCCGGCGCCAATTTTTCTGACCCGTTGTAATCCGACTGCCACCGGTAAATCAAAGTATAGTGTCAAATCTGGGTACACGCCTTGAATGGCGAAATCATTCAATTGTGCCACTGCTTGGGTGCCTAATTGACGACCGCCGCCTTGATAAGCAACCGAACTATCGACATACCGATCACAGAGTACGATCTGATCAGCAGCTAAGGCTGGCTTGATGACCTCGGTGAGATGTTGACGCCGTGATGCGGCATAAAGCAGGGCTTCCGTCCAATCATCCATCTCCGTGTGTTGAGGATCCAGAATGATTTGCCGAATTTCTTCTGCAATTTTACTGCCACCGGGTTCGCGCGTGACGACCACTTTGCGCGAATCAATTGCCTCAATTTTTGAAACGATCGATTTGATTGCGGTCGTCTTGCCAGCACCATCTGGGCCTTCGAATGAGATGAATAATCCTGCCATATTTGCCTCTACTCCATTTTACCTAATTTATTCATAAACAATCACAAAAATGCTCACCATTTCAAAGTCGTCGTGTAATTCCTTCGTGCAAGTTGGTCGCGTGAGTGCCACGATGCCGCGCTTCCACAAATAAGAAATCATATTTTGCGCGTTGTAGTTTCACTTGATTGATCAACAGCGGATCCACATCAATGTCTTGTGTTTCGGTTTGTTTCAACCAAAGCCAATGTTTCTTGGCTGCGTCAATTTGTGCGAGTAAGCGTTGATCCGTTTGTTTCCGTAACCGTAATTTGGGCTTGAAGTTAAACATCTTATATCTCCTGACGACCCTCGACAGCACGCTGCAAAGTCATTTCATCCGCGTATTCGATATCGGAGCCAACAGATAAACCATGCGCAAGTCGAGTCACTTTGATACCCGCGGGTTTGATCAATCGTGCCAAATACATTGCCGTTGATTCCCCTTCTGGCGAGGCGTTGGTCGCGATGATCACTTCATTAACGTCAGATTTCTGCAATCTTTTGATCAATGGCGCAATGTTTAAATCTTCAGGCCCTTTCCCATCCATTGGGGATAAAACACCGTGTAGCACGTGATAGAGGCCTTGATAATCATTCATTTTTTCGAGTGCCATAATATCTTTGGGTTGCTCAACTACTAAAATTTGGGTCTGATCACGGCTCTTATCTCGGCAAATCTCACAGGGATCCTCATCGGTAATGTTGCCACAAATTGAACAATAGTGAAGATCTTTTTTAGCAGCAATCAGGCTGTCGGAAAAGTCTTTAACATCTTCATCATCCATATCAATGGTGTAAAAAGCCAAACGGGTTGCCGACTTGCTGCCAATTCCAGGTAGTTTCATATAACTTTCGATCAATTTCGCGATTGCTTCTGGATATTGCATTACTCACACATCCTACATTAAACCACGAGTATATTTACCCATGGTATTTTCAGTGTCCTGATCAACCTCAGTCAACACTTGATTGAGGGTTTCGATCAATAAATCTTGCAACATTTCTGGATCATCTGGATCGATCACTTTGGCATCGATCGAAATGTCCTTAATTTCGTGTTTGCCGGTCATGGTGACCTTGATCAAGTCATCAGCTGAGGTGCTGGTATATTCTTTGACCTCTAGTTCAGCCTGTGCGCTTTGCATTTCTTTTTGCATCTTCTGCATTTTACGCATCATGTTGCCCATATTCCCAGGATTTGCTCTCATTATTTATCTTCCTTTCATTTTAGACGCTCATTTAATTTGACTCGACTTTAACGATTTGATCACCAAATAATTTAGTGGCTTCATCCACAATTTTAGGTGTTTGTGGTTTTGCAGAAGCAGTTGGATCCTGTGGTTCAGATTCATCGCTCACAGGTTGTGCTTGATGCAACGTTGCGATGTAATCTTTGCGGAGCTTAGGCCATTGATCTTTCTGAACTAAAATAATATTAGCCTGATTATTCATCAATGAATTTAATTCAGACTTTAACGCATCTTGTAAGTCTTGATCCGTGGTCGCAGTGCGCAACGTGAATTCATAAGTAAACGCAACGACGATCGATTCTGGGCTGGCAGCAACCGGCTCGGAGACTTTCATCATCGCCCGTTTAGCCGGCGTCAATTTCGAAAGCAGATCTGGCCACACATCGCGCACAGCAGTCAAACTTTCTTTCGTCGCACTGGCCAAAACCGCATAGACTTGTTGGCGATTAACTTTCACTTCCGCTGAACGATGCGGTGTCGATGTGGTAGTTGCTTTGTGTTGCGGTTGACTCACGCCAGTTTGTTGTAGTTGCTGAATCGTTGCTTTCAGCTGATCGACTTCTTGTTGCAAATGTTCGACTTCCTGAGTATTTGCAGCTGCGGGGGCTTTTTGATTAACGACATTACTTAATTTGACGGTCATGACTTCCAAAAATAAATCACTGTGCGCGCTATTTTTGAGTTGCAGCTGAATTTCATTAGCAATATCGATCATCGTATATAACTGACTCGAACTCAACTCTGAAGCAGCTTCGACCAATTGCGGTGAAAGTTGTCTAAACGAAATTGTTGCTAGCGTGCTTGCGTCATTTTTTTGCAGTAATAAATCCCGCAATAATTCGATGACCCCTTCGAGTAATCGATCCGCAGAGCTGCCGTTCGTAAACAAATCATTGATCTGTGTTAACGCAGGCGTGACTTGATTCTGTAGCACTGCCGTTAAATATTGATCTAATTGGGCGTCGTTGGCATCACCAGTCACTTCCAGCGCATTCTCCAGGGAGACATGGTCATTACCGAAAGAAAGCACCTGATCGAGAATACTCAACGCATCCCGCATGCCGCCGTCAGCTGCCCGGCTGATCACAGTGATTGCTTTTTCATCATAACTGATTTTTTTCTGATCGAGAATTTTCACCAACTGTTCCGAAATATCCGGTGGTGAAATTCTGCGGAAACTAAAATGCTGCGTCCGCGAAATAATCGTTGGTAAAATCTTCTGCACTTCGGTCGTCGCCAGAATAAAGACGACATGTGCGGGTGGTTCCTCTAAAGTTTTAAGCAAGGCGTTGAATGCGCCGGTCGAAAGCATATGAACTTCATCGATAATATAAACTTTGTACTTCGCCTGTGTGGGTGGATATTTTACCTTATCGCGAATATCACGGATCTCATCCACACCGTTATTAGATGCGGCATCGATCTCGATGATATCGGTCAAACGGTTCTCGTTGATGGCCTTGCAAATTTCGCAATGATTACAAGGCTCACCATTATCACTGTTCAAACAGTTGATCGCCTTCGCAAAAATCTTCGCACAGGAAGTTTTCCCCGTGCCACGTGGGCCAGAAAAAAGATAGGCATGGCTGATTTGATTCGTGACAATGGAATTTTTTAACGTTTGAGTCACAATTTTTTGACCGACAACTTCATGGAAGTTTTGTGGACGCCAAACGCGATACAATGCTTGATAAGCCATAGTTCTCCTTCTTTTTAGTGGACACATTTTTTATTTTTTCACATCTGATCCAACACAGTTCCGCCGATCCTAGAAACAACCAGATCGTCGAAACACATGACTTAACTTTAACAAAAAAATGGCCTAATTACCACTAGGCCATTTGAAAATTTGCGCAAAAAAATAAGGCACATGATCCAGCAAACTTAGTGCTGCTTTCTTCCGAATCTGACACAATTCGTGAGCGGATCATTGCCCTAGCCTTTCGGCAATTTCTATTGTAGCGAACTTTGAAATAAAAAGCTACCCATTGGACTGAGTTTTTTTCAGTTGTTTCTGTTTTGCACGGATCGTCCGGAAGAAATCTTGTAGCAATGCTTTTGCTTGTGGCTCCATCACCTGCGGGAAAACAGCCGGTTGATGATTAAATCGTGTATCCGTCAATAAATTTAACAAACTCCCAACGGCACCGGCTTTCGGATCCGCCGCACCAAAATAAACTTCGGCGATTCGGCTATTGATAATTGCCCCCGCACACATTGGACAAGGTTCCAGCGTCACAAATAAACGCGCACGTTCCAAACGCCAACTGCCGACTGCCTGACAGGCCTGCTTGATTGCGAGAATTTCGGCATGATCGGTCGCATCCTGACTGGTTTCACGAAGATTATGACCGCGGCCAATAATTTCGCCATCCAATTCAATGATGGCGCCAATCGGAACTTCGCCGGTAGTTTCAGCTATGCGAGCTTGTTCAAAGGCTGCCCCCATCAAGACTTCCTGCTGTTCAGTTGTAAGTGGATTCATTAAACACTGACCTTTCTGTTAAAAAATGTTAAACTAAAGAAGATCGTTAAACAGGATAATTAAAATAGACACGGTGAAATCTAATGAACAATCAAACAAATGAGTTATTAAACCGCATTAAAAATGCCTTCCCCAATGCCAAACAATTAGAGGGTCCGCAAGACGAACAGCCACAAGAAAAAGTGTGGTCTTTTGGTGGCAGCTGGTTATTATTTAAAACTAGCCAGCTAAGTGCCGACAGTCTGGCATTATTGCAAGCATTGAGTGATCAGCACTATGATACCAGTAATCAACTCAATCGTTGGTATCAATTTTTGACACATCAAACTCAACTACCGCCAAGTTTGACCGATTCCAGCAAACGTGTTCGCTTCATTCAATGTCGGTTAACTTTTCATGACGCGGCGGACCACACTGAGCTCACAGAAGCGCTGACTAACCTCTTTAATCAGGTTGTGACCAATTTTTATTTGAACCCCACAACTTTGGTCATTGTTCAAACAAACGGTCCAGATTCGCTCTCAACGTCCGAATTAGAAAGCATCTTACAAACGATCGAGAGTGATTTCTTCGTTAAAGTTCAAATCTTTCTCGGAAATTTTTGGCCAGTTAGCGAAGAATTAGCGTTAATCTTCAGTGAAGAACAAGCTGTCTTTGCAAAATCAACTTTATCCGTCAGCAGCCTTTCGACGCTTGCCTTAGATTATTACGCGAGACCACAATTACAACAATCCGTCTTGGCGAAACAGCTGAACCAACTACTCAGTCAAGACAACGATATCAAAGACGTGATCATCGCCCTCTATCAGAACGTGGGCAATTTAAGTTCCACCGCGAAACAACTCTTCTTGCACCGAAACACGCTTCAATATCGGCTGGATCGTTTCCACGAAGCGACTAATTTAAATTTAAAAAATATGGACGATTTGGTGCTGTGCTATCTGTTGATCACTTCGTTTAACGATTGATCTCATTAAAGTTTTTCCGCGCGGCTAAGATATAATAGCCTTTATCACGCTTAATAATTTCCACGTTGGGGTACACGGATGCTAATAATTTTTTAGCTGAAGGTGCCCCTTGTTTTTTCTGCAGAACTGCGAAAAAAGTACCGTTTTCATTGAGAAAATCGTGGCTACCTGATAGCATTTGATCAACAACTTTTTTACCCGCGCGGATCGGTGGATTGGTGATGACAAAATCAAATTTTTCTGGTGAAAGTTCTGTATAGGCATCACTTTTTAAAATTTCAACTTGCGCTTTGACGCCGTTTTTTTCGGCATTTTCTGCTGCTAGTGCTAACGCGCGTTCGTTGACATCAACCATCGTGACGAGAATATTGGCCGACAATTTTGCTAATGACAGGCCGATCGGTCCATAACCACAGCCGACATCTAGAACGGTAACTTTTTGAGTCGCCTCCGCTAGAATTTGTGGGGCACTAGCTTTGAGCAACACCATCGTGCCATAATCCACCCGTTCTCGCGAGAAAACCCCGCTGTCTGAAATAAGCGTTAATTTTTGATTCAGTAATTCAAGCGAGATTTCCTGTCGTTCGTGGGCAAGATCTTCGTTGTTTTCGAAATATTGATGTGCCATTTATCTTCCTCATTCTTCGTACAATTTGTCGACATAAACCATTCCCACTATTCTAGCATGTTTATCACCGAATTGAAAAACCGCTCGGCGAAATTGAGCGTCGATATCACGAGTTGGGGGTTTTTTTTTAATAAATACACACCGCCGAATAAAAACGGTTGCTTTTTTGTCAGAAATAGATTATTCTAATGGCACGGACTTACGTAAAGTAAGTAACGAATGGAGGCCTATAAACATGGTAAACGTAGATAAATTAGAATTCGGTATTGAAACTTTCGGTGACATTGTTGCAAATGAAGACGGCAGCTTGCAATCGGCAGCAGAATCGATCCGCCAAATTATTCATGAAGGCGAAATCGCCGACAAATATGGTATCGATGTCATTGGCGTTGGTGAACATCACCGCCCCGATTACAGTGTGTCCAGTCCTGAAACAGTTCTTGCCGCAATTGCATCTGTTACTAAAAACATCAAGTTGGCAACTGCCGTAACTGTCTTAAGTTCCGATGATCCCGTTCGCGTTTATGAACGTTTTGCGACGCTTGATGGGCTCTCTAATGGACGTGCACAAGTCATGCTCGGTCGTGGCTCATTCACAGAATCTTTCCCACTGTTTGGTTACGAATTGACCGATTATGATGATTTATTCAATGAAAAATTAGGACTATACGATGAATTACGCAAAGAAAAAGCAGTTACCTGGTCCGGCAAGTTCCGTGCGTCCCTCACCGACCAAGAAGTTTATCCGAAAACAGAACACGGCGAATTAGAAACTTATATCGGTATCGGTGGTTCACCTGAGTCGATCATTCGTGCCGTTCGTTTCGGCTACAAGGTCATCATTGCCATCATCGGTGGCCAAGCAGATCGTTTCAAGCCATATATCGAATTGTATCATGAGGCGGCTAAGCAACTTAACAAACCCGAATTTCCGATTGCAGTTCACTCGCACGGATTCATCGCAGATGATAAAGATGCCGCTATCGAAGTTGCATTCAAAAACATCAAAGAAAACTTCGACCGCATTGGTTTGACCCGAGGCTGGGCACCAATGAGTCGCGAACAGTTTGATAGCGAAACAAAAGTTGGTTCATTTTATGTTGGTGATCCTGAAACAGTTGCTCAACGTATGGCTCGAACAATTAACCTGCTTGATCTGGGACGTTTCGATCTTGTTTATGGTGCTGGTAACCAAACCGCCGCTCAACGTGAACGCATGATCGAACTCTACGCAACTAAAGTTATCCCTCGTGTGAAAGAAATCCTAACGGAGAAAGAGGCGGCTAAATAATGACAATTAAAAAAGTCGGCATTATTGGTGCAGGAAAAGTCGGAATCGTCCTCGCTGATCTTGCTTTAAGAGCTGGTTATGAAGTTCGAATCTCCGGTTCAGGATCTGTCGGGAAGATTGCACTGATCATCAAAACCTTAGTTCCGGGCGCAATTGCTTCAGAAAATAGTGACGTCGTTGCAAATAGCGACATCATTCTCCTGGCTATTCCCCTCAGCCGTTATAAAAATATCGATCCCGCACTTTTAAGGGGTAAACTCGTGATCGATGCCATGAATTACTGGTGGGAAACAGACGGCATTCGTGAAGAAGTCTTAGCACCCGGCTTGACATCAAGCGAACAAGTACAAGCTTACTTCAAAGACAGCGCGCTTGTGAAAGCCTTCAACCATATGGGCTATCATAATTTACAAGAAGAAGCACAACCCGCAGGATCACCTAAGCGCAAAGCGTTGTTTGTTACCGGCGATGATCGCACAGCAGTCGCTGAAGTCGCCCATTTCGTAGACACCATGGGCTTCGACCAAATCGTTCACTATGACCTCGCTGATGGCATCATGACCGAACCTGGTAGCCCCTTATTCGGAGCTAGCCTCAAATACGATGATCTGAAAGACATCATCGATCATTTCGATCAAACCGAATTCGGTAAGAAAATCGCAGCTTCAGAAAAATAAAGTACGTTAAGCAAATAAAAGAACAAGATACCACTCATCTGATCAATTCATGGATGAGCAGTATCTTATTTTTTTGCAGCGATCATCTGACATGCTCAACCAAAATAAAAACCCACTCCCTCGCCTATAACCAGCGATTGAGTGGGTTTTATTTCGATACAAAGTATCAGAAATTATTTAACAGTGACAGTTGCGCCAACTGCTTCAAGTTTAGCTTTGATTTCTTCAGCTTCTTCAGGAGTAACGCCTTCCTTGACGTTTGAAGGTGCTTTGTCAACTAAGCCTTTAGCATCTTTCAAGCCAAGTTCAGTGATTTCACGAACAGCCTTGATAACCTTAACCTTTTCTTGACCAACTTCTGTTAATTCAACATTAACTTCTGTAGGTTCAGCATCAGCAGCAGGACCAGCAGCACCAGCAGCAGCTACAGGAGCAGCAGCTGAAACGCCAAATTCTTCTTCGATTGCTTTAACTAAATCGTTTAATTCTAGGATCGTTGCATCTTTTAATTGATCAACGATTGCTTGTGTGTCTAAAGCCATGTTATTTTCCTCCAAATAGAAAATTATTTTAGTTTAAATTATGCAGCAGGTTCATCTTTTGCATCAGCAACTGCCTTAACAGCATATGCGACGTTGCGAACAGGAGCTTGTAATACAGAAAGTAACATTGATAAGAGACCTTCGCGACTTGGCAATGAAGCCAATTCGTTGATCGTTGCAAGGTCAGAAACCTTGCCTTCAATGATACCACCCTTGATTTCCAAAGCATCGACGTTCTTAGCAAACTTAGATAAAACACGTGCAGGTGCAACGACGTCATCATATGAAAATGCGACGGCAGTAGGACCAGTAAATGTATCGTCTAAGCCTTCATAACCGGCTTTGTCAGCAGCACGACGTAAATAGGTATTCTTAACGACTTTTAACTCAACACCAGCTTCACGTAATTCCTTACGTAACTCTGTCGCTTGGGCAACAGTCAAACCTAAATAATCGACAACAACTGCAGACTTAGCACGACTAAATTTATCATAGATATCATCAACGATAACAGCTTTTGTAGCGATAATTGATTCGCTCATTAATTTCACCTCCACTTATTATTGTTTCTTCTAGCCATTTAACCAAATTAAAACCTCTGTGTCCAAAGACACAGAGGTTAACTGACGTTATCATCTGGCCTCGGCAGGATATTGAGACATAAAGTCACCTGAGTCTTAGGTAGAAAAAATATTCTTATTTAAAGATATCACTTTAATAAGTGCTTGTCAAACAAGTCTAAGCACATTCAATGACGCGCGGACATTACGAAATGTAACGCCCTAGCCTCACAAAGTTATGCTTAAAGCGAATTAGATTCAACCGCAAGACCAGGACCAAATGTTGAAGTCAAAGTGATGCTCTTGATGTAGTTACCTTTAGCAGCAGCTGGACGAGCACGTAAAATAACTTCGTTGAAAGCCTTGAAGTTCTCAAGTAACTTATCAGCGTCGAAACTAATTTTACCAATAGGTGCATGGATCAAGCCAGCCTTATCAACACGATAAGTAACCTGACCTGCTTTAACATCATTGATAGCCTTAGTAACGTCCATTGTAACAGTACCCGTCTTAGGGTTAGGCATTAAGCCTTTAGGTCCTAAGACACGGCCTAAACGACCAACTTTGGCCATCATAGGTGGTGTCGCAACGGCAACATCAAAGTCTAACCAACCTTCTTGGATCCGTTGAACTAAATCATCGGAACCAACAACGTCGGCACCAGCTGCCTCTGCAGCCTTAGCTTGGTCACCTTCAGCGAAAACGATCACCTTTTGTGACTTACCAGTACCGTTAGGGAGCACAATGGCACCACGAATTTGTTGATCTGCTTGTTTAGGGTCAACAGAAAGATTGTAGGCAACTTCAACAGTTGCATCAAACTTTGCAAAATCAACTTTCTTTAATAATTCAACTGCCTCGGCAGCATCATATTGTTTGTTTTTTTCAACTTGCTTTAATGCTTCAGTATACTTTTTGCCATGTTTTGGCATATTTTTTCCTCCTTGCAAATGTGGTCAAATGGACGTTTGGTCCTCCCACTTGATTAAACAACTTTCACTGTTTATCCGACTGTCAATTAGTCAGTGACTTCAAAGCCCATGCTTCTTGCAGTACCTTCAACCATGCGCATTGCTGCTTCTACATCAGCGGCGTTTAGGTCTTGCATTTTGGTTTCAGCGATTTGGCGAACTTGATCTTTGGTTACCTTAGCAACCTTTTTCGTATTCGGTTCACCTGAACCATGCTCTACACCGGCAGCTTTCTTCAATAAAGTTGCAGCTGGTGGTGTCTTAGTAACGAAGTCGAATGAACGATCCTCATATACTGTAATTACAACAGGAATAATCATACCCGCTTGATCAGCAGTCCGTGCATTAAAGTCTTTAGTAAAGCCCATAATATTAATACCGGCTTGACCTAATGCTGGTCCTACTGGAGGAGCTGGTGTTGCTTTCCCTGCAGGAATTTGTAACTTAACAATGTTTGCTACTTTTTTTGCCACGAGACAAAACCTCCTTAGTCCGTGTTGTGGTTATGATGGAGATAGTAATTTCTCCTCCCACATGTATCAAAACACACTTGAATAATATAGCATACTCACGACCGAAATAGCAATAGGTTTAGACTAACTTATCGACTTGATCGTAATCTAATTCTGTACTCGTTTCCCGACCAAACATATCGATGTTAACTTTAAGTTTGAGTTTTTCAGGATCGACTTCGGTAATTTTACCAGTCAAATTAGCAAAAGCACCTTCGACGATCTTGATCGTTTCGCCGTCAGAAAATTCAATGTCACTGTGGCGTTTGCTGATTCCAAGATCATGCAAGATATGTTCGATTTCACTATCAAGTAATGGTGCAGGCTTACTACCAGAACCGTGACTACCAACGAATCCAGTCACACCAGGTGTATTCCGCACAATGAACCAAGCCTGGTCAGTCATGACCAGTTCAACTAGAACATAACCAGGAAACGTTTTGTGTATTTCAGTTTTTTCTTTACCGTTCTTAATTTCTTGCTCTTCTTGTTCTGGGACGATCACGCGAAAGATATTGTTTTCCATTCCCATTGATTGGGCACGTGATTCCAGGTTAGCTTTAACTTTATTTTCGTAGCCTGAATAAGTATGTAATACATACCAGCGTTTAGCGATCGATTCGACCATTTTTTATCATCCTTTTTCCAAAATAAAAAAACTCCGCTCACACGAAGTTTTTTCTCAATAGCTATATTTTAACAGACTTCCCAAAATAAGCAACGCAAACATACTTACAACCACTGAAAAAGCTGTTTACTTCAAAATAAATTGTGTTAATCCTGAGTTGATCAGGAAGTCGCACAACGCGAAAAATAACGCAAATAAGATTGAAGTCGAAACAACCGTCCAGTTATCGTGACGCGTTTGTTTCATAGTTGGCCATGTGACCAATTTCATTTCGTGACCAACGCTACCGAAAAATTTAAAAAAACGTTTCATTCTCAAAACTCCTTATCAATAAGCTAGGACTACGATCAAATCATTAACGCGTTTCTTTATGCAAGGTATGCTTTCCACAATGCTTACAGAACTTGCGAACTTCCAAACGCTCTGCTCGTTGGTTATTCTCAGTAATCATATAATTTCGCGATCCACAGACCGTACAAGCCAATGCTACTTTCTTAACAGACATGTTATACCACCTTAATTAATACTTCTAAATTTAGCATAAATAAGCTTTAAAATCAATCGAATTGATAGATAAAGGCACATTGGCACGAAATTTTAGTCCGCAGAAGCATGGAAATTGAACTCATCCGGCTTAAAAACGCAAACGATTTAACTCAGTAGCGCTTATCTAAAGGCGTATGCGGCCATTCGCGGTTCTCCTGAATGAGATGTAATTTAAGCTTCTGATGACAGCGTTCGACCGCTCTAGCTAATTGTTTCTCGGTACAATCCAACAACTCACAAACTTCAGCGGCCTTCTTTTGATTGACCATAACTTGAAAAGCCTGCAACTCCAAATAAGACAGACTTGTTAAATAACGATTCAAGTTGAGTTGCTGAACAATAACCGGTTCGGCTGCGAACGGACGCCGAAATGTTGCTTCGCTTTCTTGGATCAACATTTCATCCAATGAGTTACACATTTGATTGGACAGCCGCTTGGTCGCCAATTCATGGCGCAAAATGTTACGCAAATGATTATATAAACGTAACCTGAAAAACGAACTGAATTGGCAGTTATGATTGGTTTCGTAAAGCAAGCAGGTCTCGTAACAAACGATCCGCGCCTCTTGCAACCAATCATCTCGATCAAAATCACGCAAATAAAACTTAGACATCGCCAAATTGATCATTGGCCGATATTTGATCAGTAATGACTCCAGGGCAGCGGAATCACTACAATTTTGAACAGCTCTAATTAATTCTAACTCTTCGGAATTAGAACACATAAAAGTCACCCCTTTTACGGGCGATTTTTGACATCTTCATTCTAGCCGAAGGTTAGCTTGTTTAAAAGAGAACTAGTGTTTATTATACAATAAATTTCCAAAATGAGATTTGAAAATCACTTTTCAAGCGGATGACGTTGATCAAAAATATGATAAAGCAAAATCGAAGTGGCCACACTCGCATTCAAACTCTGAACATGACCGATCATTGGAATCGTAACCATGCCATCGACTTTTTTGGCAACAAGCGGTGAAATTCCCTTGCCTTCATTGCCGATCACTAAAGCAATCGGTCCTTGGCTATTCCATTGACGATAATCTTCGCCAGCCATTGCAGTTCCAAACGTCCAGACACCCTGTTCTTTCAACTGATCAATGGTTGCCGAGATGTTAGTCACCCGCGCAACCAAGACGTGCTCCAGAGCGCCCGCGGCCGTTTTGGCAACGACACCGGTGATCCCTACCGCTCGGCGTTTAGGAATGATGACACCATGAGCACCGATCGCATCTGCTGTCCGTAAAATCGAACCAAGATTATGCGGGTCGTTTAGATTATCTAAAATCAATAACAGTGGTGGTTCATCGGCAGCTTTAGCTTTTGCCAAAATGTCTTGAACGGTATGGTATTGATAAGGTGATAGCGTCAACAAAATCCCTTGATGATTGGCGCGGTCGGTCAGATCGTCGAGTTTGGCTTTAGGTACTTCTTGCAACACCAGTTTTTGCTCGCGGGCAAATTTCTGCGCTTCAGTAGCAATATCGCCGTGCAATCCTTTTTGTAGAAATATTTTATTGACTGTTTTGGGATCACCCGAGTGAATAAATTCTAAGGCTGCATGCTTCCCGTAGATAAAATCGGCCTCGGGTTCATCGTTCTCATCTTGATTTTTAGCTGTTGGTTCTTCACGTCGTGTCGGTTTCTCGAAACTTCTTTTGGGCTTACCGGTACTTTTGCCACGTCGATTCGAATCGACTGGCTTTTTTGACGATGGAAATTGACGATTACTCATTATTTGCTAACTCCTTTTCAACCTGATCGATACACCAAGTTGCCAGTTGCGCGATCCGCTCATCCTGATCGGTCAGCTTCAAGTAACCAAAGAGTGCTTCAAATCCGGTCGACATTCTATAGGTGATCACATCAGTGTGTTTGGCCTTGGTATAACTTTTTGCATTGCGTCCACGATGATAGACACCAATTTCAGCGTCTGACAACAACGATTCTTGTTGTAATTGATCGATCAGGCGTGCCTGTGCTTTCGCAGAAACAAATTTGACCGCTTGCTTTTGTAATTGGTTAGGCCGGGTAACGCCCTTTTCAAGTAAATGAATCCGGACGAAAACTTCATAAACGCCATCACCTAAGTAAGCTAAGGCAATGCCGTTAAGTTCATTGGCTAATTGTTGACTCATTGTTGGCGCCACCGGCTTCCTTGAGGTGTGTCTTCGAGAATGATCCCCTGTTCAGCAAGCTCATCACGAATTTGGTCGCTAGTCGCGTAGTCTTTGGCAGCTCGAGCCGCATTGCGTTTAACGATCAACGCCGCAATATCGCTCTTAAGATTATCTTCTTGAGCCAAATTTAGGCCAAAAATTGCCAAAAATTGCTCGAGTTGGCCGACTAAATCAACGATGCTGTCCAATTTAACAGTATTCGCGGCAGCATAATTATTCATTTCACGTAGGAAATCATGAATGACGACCAACCCGTTTTGAACGTTGAAATCATCATCCATCGCTTCGATAAATTGCGCGCGATATTCGGCAATAGCAGCCGCAATCGCCTCATCCGTTCCGGCCGTTGCATCTTGACGGCGATACAACAAGTTTGCCCGGGCGATTTTAAACCGTTGGACTTCACTCAGCGCGTCTTCAATGCCATCTTCAGTGTAACGAATTGGGCGACGATAATGGGTCGCCGACATGAAGAAGCGAACAGATTGATGATCATATTTAGCCAAGACTTCGTGTGCGGTCACGAAATTTCCTAGTGACTTACTCATCTTTTCATCATCACTACCGATGGTCACAAAACCATTATGCAGCCAATAATTGACGAATTTTTTACCCGTATGGCTTTCACTCTGGGCAATTTCGTTCTCGTGATGTGGGAATGCAAGATCCTCGCCTCCACCATGAATATCAATGGTTTCGCCTAAATACTTGCTTGCCATTACGGAACATTCAATATGCCAACCTGGAGATCCAGGACCCCAAGGTGATTCCCATGCCACTTCATTAGGCTTCTGGGCTTTCCAGAGCGCAAAATCAACGGGATCTTCCTTGCGTGCCGTTTCTTCGTCAGCGGTTCGCTGACTCGCACCGACTTCTAACCGATCTAATGATTGATGTGAGAGTTCACCGTAATCGGTGAATTTTCGCGCACGGAAATAAACGTCACCCTCAACTTCATAAGCATCGTCTTTAGCAATCAGATCCTGAATAAAATCGATGATTTCTTGAATGTTTTCAGTCGCACGCGGATGATAAGTCGCGGGTTCAATATTTAAGGCATTCGTATCTTCGTTGAATTTGGCAATATATTTAGCCGCAACTGCTGCCACACTGATGTTTTCAGTTTCGGCGGTGCGTGCTAATTTCTCACCAATATCGGTAAAATTAGAAATATAATCAACGCGATAACCACGAAATTCTAGGTAACGTCTAATCGTGTCAAACGCCACCGCACTGCGCGCATTACCGATATGAATGTAATTATAAACGGTCGGACCACAGACATACATCTTAACCACGTTTGGGGTCAACGATTTGAATGTTTCTTTTTGTCGAGTCATGGTGTTATAAACACGTAACAATTGGTTCCCCTCCATTACCAGCGATAAAAAAGCTCAAGAACTGAGCTTCTCGCCGTTCTTGAGCCTATTGTATCATAAATTATGCTTTCATTTGTGCTAATGTTTCATCAATATGATGGAGCGTCTTCTTCAATCCAAGCAATTCGACGGACTCCCCTAATTGAGGACCATGCATTGAACGTGTCGTCGCAATTCGGATCGGCATATACAACTTACGACCTTTAACACCAGTATCGTGTTGGACTTGTTTAACAACCTTCATGATCTGAACGGAAGTGAATTGTGGTAACTCACTAATACCAGCACGGAATGCATCAAGCACTGGCAAAGCATCGTCATCGGCTAGTTCTTTCATAGCCGTTTCGTCTAATTGATCTGGCTCTTTGAAGAAAATATCAGAAAGCTCAACAATTTGTGCAGCAAAACTCATCTGATCTTTATATAAAGCAATCAACTGACGTGCCCATTCAACCTGATTGGGCTCTGGGTTTTCAGGAATTTTGCCAGCCTTGATCAATTCGTAAAGACTTAAATCAGTAATCAATTCACTGTCTGATTTTTTGACATACTGGTTGTTGACCCATTCCAGCTTCTTGCCATCAAATGACGCAGGTGATTTACTTAAACGTTTCTCATCGAATTCCTTGATCAATTCTTTGCGAGTAAAGATTTCGTTGGTGCCAACTGGTGACCAACCTAATAAGGCAATGAAGTTAAACATGGCATCAGGCAAGTATCCTAATTCTCGATATTGTTCGATGAACTGGAGAACACTCTCATCACGTTTGCTTAATTTCTTACCCGTTTCTGTGTTGATGATCAAAGTCATATGGCCGAACACGGGTGGTGTCCAACCGAATGCTTCGTAGATCATCAATTGTTTTGGTGTGTTGGCAATATGATCATCCCCACGCAAAACGTGGCTGATTTTCATCATGTGATCATCAATGACAACGGCAAAATTATAGGTTGGCATGCCATCGCGTTTACGAATAACAAAGTCGCCACCGACACTTTCCGAATCAAAACTAATTTGACCTTTAACTAAGTCTTTGAATTTATAAGTGTGATTTTCTGGAACATGGAAACGAATGACCGGCTCCAAACCTTGGGCCTTCGCATCCGCGATCTTCTCAGCCTTCTGTGCATCAGTCAAACCAGCATATTCGTAAACATAGTGAGGCATTTCGCTGTTTGCACGTTGTTTCTCGCGTTCAGCTTCTAGCTCATCTTCGGTTTTGAAAGATTCATAAGCCTTGCCTTCATCAATTAATTGTTGAATTAATGGTGCATAAATCGACATCCGTTCTGATTGACGGTAGGGACCATAATCGCCACCGATATCAGGACCTTCATCCCAATCCATGCCTAACCATTTCAGGTTTTCGAGCTGACTTTGTTCGCCACCCTCGATATTACGCTTAGTATCCGTATCCTCGATCCGAATAATAAACTTACCCTTGTTGTGACGTGCGAACAAATAGTTAAATAACGCCGTCCGCGCGTTACCAATATGGAGATGACCTGTTGGACTTGGTGCATAACGAACACGAATTTCTTCATTTGCCATGTTACAAAAACTCCCTTATTTATAAAAAATATCAAATACTAGTGTAACGATTTTACCGCTATAAAACAAGGGGCGACCCTTGGAAAACATTTAGTGAACAGAAATCATTCTGCTGTCTGAGCACATTTGATTATTTCTTAGACTTAGTGGCCGCACTACCACTGATACCGTGCTGTGCATGTTGCGCCTTGGCAAAAATCATTCTACCTGCGGCCGTTTGCAACGCACTGGTGATGACAACCTTGATCGTCTGGTTCAAATAATATTGACCATCTTCAACGACCACCATGGTTCCGTCAGCTAAATAAGCAACGCCTTGTTGTCGCTCTGTACCAGTCTTTACGACCGTGACTTCCATGTTTTCACCTGGTAAAACGGCAGGCTTCATTGAGTTAGCCAATTCATTAATGTTCAGCACAGGCACGTTCTGAAATTCTGACACCTTGTTCAAATTATAATCATTGGTCACGACGATACCATCGATCAGCTTCGCCAGCTTGATCAATTTCCCATCGACCTCAGTTAGATCATCAAAGTCACCATCATAGTTTTCGATATTCACTTCGGGATCATTCTTCATCTCATTGAGAATATCCAAGCCACGGCGGCCACGCGCACGTTTCAAACTATCAGCAGAATCAGAGATCAATTGCAATTCATGCACGACGAAAACAGGGACCAACAAGACGCCTTCAACAAATCCAGTCTTAACAATATCGTGAATTCGACCATCGATGATCACACTAGTATCCAAAATCTTATACTTATGAAAATTATCATCGGGTTTCTGATCATAAATCAGATTTTCTAAGTCATTTCCACGGCGACTCTTGAATAACTTCTTCCAATCATCGGTTTGTGTGATCCCAATTCTAAAGCCTAAATAGCCCAGAACAATCATTAACACAACCGGTAAAATAGTGCTGATCAAGAAAAAGTTGATTCGATAAAGTGGAATCGCGATAACATTGGCTAAAACGAGACCAATCAATAGGAACAACGACCCAAATAACACTTTGGAGGGGTTGATCGTCAAGAGTTGTTTCTCAGTTTTTCGAATAAATGCAAGAATTGGATCTAAGAAAATGAATGAGAGCAGATAAAAAATCAATGCGCCAATGACTGCGTTCGTAATTCCTTGATTCAGCCACGTGATCTGGTCAAGCCGGAAAAGTTCCCAAAGATACGGAAAAACTGAATAGCCAACCGCTAGACCCGTGATCACAAACAAAATTTGCCCAATTAATTTACGTTTAAGTTTCATTTTTTCACCTCCCTTCAATGATTATTCTGCATAGAACAGGTTATTGAACTACTCGGTCTTCTTAAAGACACGCTGAATTGCTTCGCCGATCGTCGTGAGACCGATCACAGTTAAACCCTTCGGTACTTTCAAGCCGGTCATATTATTCTTGGGAATAAAAGCACGTTTAAAGCCTAATTTAGCCGCCTCACCTAACCGCTGCTCGATCCGATTCACTCTGCGGATTTCACCGGTTAACCCAATTTCACCGATGAAACAATCTTCCGGTGCAATTTCGTGATCGCGATAACTAGAGGCAATCGCCAACGCCGTTGCTAAATCGATCGCGGGCTCATTTAATTTTACACCACCGGTCGCTTTAAGATAAGCGTCCTGATTTTGCAACATTAAATTCGCTCTTTTTTCCAAGACTGCCATTAATAAGGCCACTTTGTTGTGATCGATTCCGGTGGACGTTCGCTTAGCATTTCCGAACATGCTGGGTGCCAGTAAGGCTTGGATTTCGACTAAAATCGGACGCGTGCCTTCCATCGAAACCACAACTGCGGAACCCGTGGCACCAGCTAGACGTTCCTCGAGAAATATTTCCGAAGGATTCGCCACTTCGTGTAAACCGTCGACTTTCATTTCGAAAATCCCAATTTCGTTGGTGGAACCGAATCGATTCTTGACTGAACGCAAAATACGATAGCTGTGATTTGTGTCACCTTCAAAATAAAGCACCGTGTCCACCATGTGTTCGAGCATTTTGGGCCCGGCGATGGCACCGTCTTTGGTCACATGCCCCACCAAGAAAATCGTCCGTTGTTCGTTTTTGGCAATTTTCATCAGTTCGGCGGTCACTTCGCGGATTTGGGAAACACTGCCGACAACCGAGTTCAATTCTGGCTCGTTCATCGTTTGAACGGAATCGATAATAATGTATTTAGGATCTAAGTCGGTAATTGTTTCACGGATCGTTGCCATGTTTGTTTCTGGATATAAGTATAGCTTAGCACCTTTCACGCCTAAACGCGACGCTCTCAGTTTAATTTGTGAGGCGCTTTCTTCACCAGAAATATATAGGACTTTTTCATCGGTATCTTGCAACTGTCCAGAAACTTGTAAAAGCAGCGTTGATTTCCCGATACCAGGATCCCCACCGATCAAAATCAACGAACCCGGAACAATTCCACCACCCAAGACACGATTGAGCTCATCCAGCTTGGTTTTTACACGTGGCTCTGGTTTAAGGTCGACTTCACTCAACAATTCCGGTGCGTGTTTTTGACCATCCTGACGTCGACTTGGTGTTGCCTTACTACTCGTCGGCCGTTCCTGCGCCACAATTTCTTCGATCATTTGATTCCAAGCACCACAATTGGGACAACGCCCGAAATGCGTCGGCGAGCTGTATCCACAATTCTGGCAGACATACTGTGTTTTGACTTTAGCCACGAAAAAACTCCCTTTTAAAAAAACGATACGTTCTTATTTACCTGATGAACCGAAACCACCTTGACGCGTTTGATCCGCGGGTTGATCGGCGTCTGTGACCAAATATTTCATGAAGATGCCCTGACCGATCCGTTCGCCTTTTTTGATCAACTGATCTTTGGGTCCCAGATTAACGAGTTGGAAGAAAATCTCGCCCTCGTTGCTGTCATTGTTGTAATAATCCGCGTCAACCACGCCAACCCCATTAGGCAAAACCAAGAAACGTTTGAGTGGACTGCTAGAACGATTCATCAGCATCAAGACTTCGTCAGACGCCATCTTGGCCTTGATACCGGTCGGTACAAGTAACGGTCTGATCGCCGACTCGGCCTTCAGAAAATCACGGCTCATGAGTTCATGTTCATTATTAATTTTACGAAACAATTTAACGAAATTCAATTTCCAAATCGATGGTAGCACAAAATCTGCCGCAGCGGAAAAATCGTAACCGGCGGCATTTTTTGTTTGCCGTTGTGGCAATACGATATCTTGCCCCTCATACTTTGAAACAACTTCAAAACCCCTCATGACCATATCTGCAATTCACCCTTTTTTTACTTAATCATACCTTATTATGCCAAATAATTCGCCCTTTTCCCGTCAAAAATTGAGTTGTTTTATATTAAATATTGACATAAATGAAACCTTGATCGCAAAATCATGTCATTTTCAGTATGGTCAGCAATTTCGATAAGCGTAAAACATGTATCCGTTTTCGGAGCATGCTAAGATAAAAACGTACCCTTAATCAGGAAAGGAGCACTTTATGTCAACTTTATTTGATACTTATACGCTCGAAAACGGGCTCAGAATTCCAGTCATGGGTCTAGGCACTTCCGGAATGAGCGATGAAATTGCTGCTAAATCCGTGGAGACCGCCATCAAAATTGGCTATCGTTTGATCGATACGGCCGCCGACTATCACAATGAAGTCGGTGTTGGTCGTGGCGTTCTTAGCGCTGGACTTTCTCGTGATGAAATTTTTATCACTTCGAAATTAAGTAACGACGTGCGTGGCTATGATGATACTGTCGCAGCGGTCGATCAAAGCATTAAAAACTTGCAATGTGATTATCTGGATCTTTATCTCATCCACTGGCCAAAACCCGTTGCTTTCCGTAACAATTGGGAGAAGGCCAACGCAGATTCTTGGCGCGCGCTGGAAGATCTCTATCACCAAGGCCGCATCAAATCGATCGGTGTCTCCAACTTTCATATTCCCCATTTAGAGGCGTTGGCTAAAACGCAACTGGTTGCGCCAATGATCAACCAATTATTCCTAGCTCCAGGTGAATTGCAGGAAGATGTGGTCGCTTATTGCCGCGATCATAACATTATTCCGGAAGCCTATAGCCCACTTGGTGCCGGAAAAGTATTCAAAGTTAAAGAACTCAAAAAAATTGCCGATAACCACGGCAAAACAATCGCTCAAGTCGCCTTACGTTGGTCGTTGGTTCATAACTTCATTCCGATTCCCAAATCCAAAGATGAAGCCAGAATGCGAGAAAACGCCGATATTTTCGACTTCAAGCTAACCCCAGATGAGATCGAAATTATCGATTCACTGGATGGCGTCGCTGGGCGCACAACAGATCCCGATAGTTTAACCGTTTAATGATGTTCTTTAAGCAATTCAAAAAGGCCGCGAAATTATCGCGGCCTTTTTTGTTTGAGCCAATTTTAAGACGAGTAGCCCAAAACTACTGACGAAACATCTTAAACTTTAAAAACAAATCATTATATTGTTCAACCTTAGTTTGACCGAGATCCTGATAGACTTCCAATTTATCGATCGTGCTGTTTGCTGGATAAAACTGTTTGTCATTCCGAACCGCAGCCGGCAATAGTTTAACTGCCGCTTCATTCGGTGTTGCATAACCCACATATTCAGCGTTTTTCGCCGCATTTTCAGGCTCCAACATAAAATTCATGAACGCATAAGCCGCCTTTTTATTTTTGGCAGTCTTAGGAATCACCATGTTGTCAAACCAAAGATTGCTACCCTCACTAGGGACAACATAGTGCAGGTGAGAATTTGCTGCCAACATTTCGCTAGCTTCACCTGACCAAGTCACGGCGATCGGTGCTTCATTTTGGATCATGTATAACTTAATTTCATCGGCGACAATAGCTTTAACATTACCAGAAAGTTGATCCAATTTGCGTTGGGCAGCTTCCATCTCTGCTAAATTCGTGGTGTTGACCGAATGACCTTGAGAAATCAACGTCAGCCCCATAATATCGCGAGCCGAGTCAACTAACATCAATTGCCCCTTCCACTTCGGATTCCATAAGTCATTCCAATGTTGCACTTCAGAAGCCTTGACCTGCTGATCATTGTAAATAATCCCCAAGGTTCCCCAGAAATAAGGAATCGAGTAACGATTTTTCGGATCGAAGCTTTTATTTAAAAAATCAGCAGACAAATATTTGAAGTTAGTTAACTTTTTCCGATCGATCGGCAATAGCAAGTTTGCTTTACGCATTTTCTCGATCATATAATCGCTGGGCACAGCCAGATCGTAAGGCGTTCCACCTTGTTTGATTTTCGTGAACATGGCTTCGTTACTGTCGAAAGTTTCATATTGAACGTGATAACCGGTTTGCTTTTCAAACTTGGTGATCAATTGAGGATCGATATAATCTCCCCAATTATATAAATTCAATGTGTTTTTTGTGGTCACGGGTCCCTGACTCTGCGAAAGATGATAGACGCCAAACCACAAAATGCCACAAACCGCTAGGATCCCCAGTGCAAGGGAGAATACTTTTTTCATGGTATCATGACCCCTGCTTTCTGATGATTCTTACGTTTCTGCCGCCGTGTGCGTGAATACTGATCGATGAAATAATAACCAACGACCAACACGAGTGCAAAGACAAACATCACCGCAGATAAGGCGTTGATTTCAAGACTAATACCTTGGCGGGCGCGAGAATAAATTTCGACCGCCAACGTTGCGAACCCATTCCCGGTCACAAAAAATGTTACCGCAAAATCATCCAACGAATAGGTAAAGGCCATGAAAAATCCCGAAAAAATCCCAGGCGTGATGAACGGTACGATCACGCGAGAAAAAGTTTGCCAACGCGTAGCTCCTAAATCCTGAGCAGCATTTAACAACGCTGGGTCCAATTCGTTAACTTTTGGAAGCACCAATAGCACCACGATCGGAATTGAAAAAGCAATGTGGCTGATCAAAACCGAACCAAATCCCAGGCTGATCCCCAATGACGTGAATAAAATTAGGAAACTGGCACCAATGATGACATCGGGTGAGACCATGAGTACATTATTAAGCGTTAAGAAAGTTGAACGTAGTCGCTTTTGCTTGCGAGCCGCAATTCCTAACGCGCCGAATGTCCCAACAAGTGTGGCAACCAACGACGACAACAGTGCCAATAATAACGTGTTCAACACGATTTGGATCATGCGTTGATCCGCAAACAATGTGGCGTAGTGTTCCCAAGTGAAACCCGTGAATTGATTCATGTCCCCGCCTTGATTAAACGAGAAAAAAATCAAGTAAAAAATGGGTGCGTATAACAAGACAAACACCAAAATTAAATAAATTGAACTAACCTTCACTTTTTTCATTAGGTAACACCTCCTGCCGTTTCTTCTTGCGATCATTGGTCAATGCCATCATGATAAACATCATCACAATCAAGACAACGCCGATCGTCGAACCCATGCCCCAATTCATCGTCGTCAAGAAATGCTCTTCAATGGCAGTCCCCAATGTGATCACGCGATTACCACCGATCAGACGGGTGATCATGAAGAGTGACAGTGACGGAATGAAGACGGCCTGAATCCCAGCCTTAACGCCACTAATCGTTAACGGAAAGACGACCTTGGTAAAAGTTTGCAGATTCGTCGCGCCTAAATCGCGACTGGCGTTGATCAAGGCCGGATCCAACTGCACAATGGCATTATAAATGGGCAAGATCATGAAAGGAATTTCGATGTAACTTGCCACTAATAAAAAGCTAAAATCAGTAAACAATAATTGTTTGGGACCCACCCCAATAAAAGTCAGAAATTGATTGACGGTTCCACTGCGGCTAAGCAAGCCAATAAATGCATAAGCTTTAAGCAGCAAATTGATCCAAGTTGGTAAAATAATCAATAACAACCACAACTGTTGGCGTTTAGTTTTACTCAAAAAATAAGCAGTCGGATAACTGATCAGCAAGGTAACTGCGGTGATCAATAAAGCGTACCAAAAAGAATTGATAGTCATTTTTAAGTAAGTCCAGCTAGTGCCATAGGTGACATAATTCTGCAAGGTAAACTGGCCCTGATTATTAGTCAGTGATTGATATAAAATCAAAATCAAGGGTGCGATGACAAATAGCGCAATCCAAACCAGATAAGGAACCATAAAGAAAGATCGTGTTTTTTTCAATCCTTACTCCTCCTCATATTGTTCGAGACGCGCATCAAAATCAGTTTCCTTCTCGCCGAAACGCATGACGTGAATGTCTTCTGGCTCAAACGTCAATCCGATTTGCTTCCCATCTTTAACTGGATTCGTCGAATGGATCAGCCATTCATTTTCATCATCGTCATAGGCAACGATTTCAAAATGGTCGCCACGGAAAAGTTGCGTGTCGACTTTCACGACTAATTTACCTTGTTCCGGCGTGGTAATATCCAAGTCTTCTGGGCGCAGCACCACTTCGACCTTTTCATTCGGCCGCATTCCGGCATCGGCACATTCAAACGATTTGCCCACGAATTGGACTTCAAAATCTTGCACCATTTTCCCAGGCAAAATATTACTTTCACCAATGAAATTAGCGACAAAGTGATTGATCGGCTCATCATAAATATCGACAGGTGTGCCACTCTGCAACACTTTGCCATCGTTCATCACGAAGATTTCATCGCTCATGGCCAACGCTTCTTCTTGATCATGGGTAACAAAAATAAACGTGATTTTTAAACGTTGCTGCAATTCTCGCAATTCATACTGCATGTCTTTTCTTAATTTCATGTCCAGCGCAGATAAGGGTTCATCTAACAACAAAACTTTCGGCTCATTGACAATGGCGCGTGCAATCGCGACCCGCTGTTGTTGACCCCCAGAAAGCTCGCTGATTTCACGATTAGCGTAACCAGGTAACTGCACGACTTTTAAGGCGTTCACGACGCGTTCGCGAATTTCTTTTTTCGGCATTTTTTTCAAGGTCAGACCAAACGCCACGTTGTCGAACACATCCATGTGAGGAAACAAGGCGTAATTCTGGAACACCGTATTGACTTTACGTTGATTGGCTGGCAATGCGTTGATCTTTTTGCCTTCAAACCACACTTCGCCTTCACTCGCATCCGTGAATCCGGCGATAATTCTCAGAATCGTCGTTTTCCCAGATCCAGAAGGCCCCAACAGCGAGTAAAATTTGCCTGGTTCGATCGTCATATTAATATTTTCTAAGGCGGTGAAGCCATCATCATAACGCTTCGTGATCTGCTTTAATTCGATAATTGGTTTTTCCATAATAACCTCCGAAAATTACAAATAGGACTCAGTCGCAACTAATAATAATGTCACCGGCTTGGCAAACGGGTTGCTCAATTGATGCGGCTGCGTGGCCGGAAAATAAAGACTCTCGTGAATACGTGCCGTCTCTTCTTGATCTCCCCAAGATAACTTCACACTGCCCTTCAAGACATAAATAAAGCTCTCTGAGGGTGACGGCGCAAAAGTTTTGAACTTACCATTAGGCTCAATAGTCAATAAAACCGGCTCCATTTCGTGCTCATTAGATTCAGTCACCAACCAATTCAAGTGATAGCCTAAATCCGGATCATCATATTTAACTTGATCATCCACTTTAAATAAAACTTGGTGTTCAGGTTGATGATCAGAGAAAAAGTCGGTCAATGACACGCCGAGAACGGTCAAAATATCTTCGAGCGTTTCCACTGTTGGCGACGATTGATTGTTTTCTAGTTGCGAAATATAGCCCTTGGTTAAATCAGTACGCTCGCCCAATTCTTCTTGGGTTAAATTTTTTAAAATTCGTAGCGATCGTAATTTTTGTCCGAATTCCATTGATGCACCTCAAAGTTCATTAAACTTTTTGTTAGTTAACTTCTTGTTTACTACAGTCGATTTTCAGTATAACTCATCCACAAGAAACTGCCAAGTGAAAATAACCAAAATTTTTAAACTGTAACACAGAGATTTGTGACTCCACAAAAGGCTGCAGTCCATTTTAGTGAAATCAGATTGCAAATATCACGCCATGCCTCATACGCTTAAATCAAAGCTTGGTTTTAGCAAGCAATACCGATATAATGAAAGCGTAAACTAATTTCTGTAGGTGAAAAATATGCAAAAAAAATCGTTAGTTGTTGCTTTAGTGGCTGAGCAACCTGTTGCTCAAATCATGAATCAAAAAATCGTCGACTTGCAGCCAGATGGCGTTCGGGTTCAAGTGGCCTATAGTGACATCAACTATAAAGACGCGCTGACATTGAAGAAAAACAGTGGCGTCATTCGCCAATTTCCCCGCGTTCCCGGTGTTGATTTCAGCGGTTGGGTCTTGGCGTCAAATGATCCACACTTTCACGCTGGCGACCAAGTGATGGCAACTGGCTGGGATATTGGCGTCAACATTGACGGTGGCTACCAAGAAATCATTGATGTCCCTGGAAAATTTCTCCAACATTTAGTTGAACCACGAACCCTCAAAGAAACGATGATGATTGGGACTGCTGGTCTCACTGCCGCAATCGGTATCACCAAAGTGCTGGCCAGCACCGCCATGTCAGATCAAGCCACACCGATCTTGATCACAGGCGTGACTGGTGGTGTCGGTGGTTGGCAATTGAGTATTCTGGCCAAATTAGGCTATCACAACCTTTCTGTCGTCACGCGCCAAACCGATGTCAGTGAACAGCTTAAGCAAATGGGCGCTACCGAAATTCTAACTCCCAAACAAGTTCAACTGACCCCACTCAAACCACTCGCCAAGCAAAAATACGCCGTCGTTTTCGATAATGTAGGTGGTGAAATGCTCGAAAATTTGATTCCACAAATTCAGCAAGACGGTCAATTGGTCGTCAGTGGCAATGCCGGTGGTCTCAAGTTAACTACCACGATCCTGCCCTTTATACTGCGTGGAATCACCCTTCATGGTGTTGAATCGGTTCATTATCCGCTTTCGGATCGTGAAGAAATTTGGCAATTATTTGCCGATCACTTCTGGCCCTCAGCTGATCAATTATTGCCGATAAATGAAATTGGTTTCGACCAATTGATCCCTGCATTAATTGCCTTCCCAACTTCCGCACACCTCGGCCGAACGATTGTAAAGTTTCGTAGTCGCAGCCCGCGCTTTAAATAAAAATGGATACTAAAAAAGTCTGAATTCTATGAATTCAGACTTTTTTGATTTCGTACGATTAAGTTATTTATCAGTATTGTCAAATTACTTCGTTTCATCTTTCTCGCGACCGATGATTCTAACTTCGGGTTCTAGGGTCACACCAAATTTCTCTTGAATGGTTTTTTCAATCAAAGCAATCAAGTTCAAGTAGTCTGTCGCCGTCGCGTGATCGATATTTACGATAAATCCGGCATGTTTCGTTGAAACCTGGGCGCCACCAAGAATCTTCCCTTGTAAGCCTGCCTGCTGAATCAGCGGCCCCGTATAATAACCGGTCGGACGTTTAAAGACACTACCGCAAGATGGCAGATCCAACGGCTGTTTGGCCGCACGCGCTTGATTATAGGCATCCATCGTCTTACGGATCTTTTCCGGGTCACCGGGCTGTAACTGAAACGTTGCGGAAAGCACAGTCAACGGCGCTTCTTGAACAACACTGTGTCGATAACGAAAATGGATCTCCTCACCCTTGAGCTCGTGAAGTTCACCGAGTTCATCCAACACGGTAACTTGTGTGATCACGTCACTGACTTCACCACCATAAGCACCTGCATTCATAAATACGGCGCCGCCGACACTGCCAGGAATTCCGGCTGCAAATTCTAGCCCGGCAAGCCCAAACTGATAAGCTGCTTCAGAAACGGTCATCAATGGTGTTCCTGCACTCACGACTAATTGAAGGCCATCTTGGGTAATATCTTCGATCCGCGTCAGCAAAATCACTAAGCCACTAATACCGCCATCACGAATAATCATGTTGCTGGCATTTCCGATCACCGTAATCGGGAGATGATGACTGTGAGCGCGCTTGATCAACTGCGCAACTTCTGCATTGGTTTCGGGAAACGCTAAATAATCGGCCGGTCCACCAGTTCGCGTAAAGGTGTAGTGACTCATTGATGTATTTTCAAGTATGGGAATATTTAAATCCGTAAAAATCGACATGTAATCTTCCTTCTCAAAGTAACCTCAGTAACAAAACTTCTAAAACTAGTCTACCAAAAAAACGCGTAAATAACTATCAAATAACTTTAAAGAATGTGCGCACTCAAACCGTCCAATTTTTCCATTTATTTACTGATAAAACTAATGACGACCCGGTGACTTATACATTGTTGTCAAAATTTGTTACAATGACAATAGCATATTCAGATAGAACGGAGCGAAGATAATGAAATTTATTTCTTGGAATGTAAATGGATTGCGGGCGATCCTCAAGAAAGATTTTTTAGCCACTTTTACGGAACTCGATGCCGATTTTTTTTGCATTCAGGAAACTAAAATGCAGGCAGGTCAAGTCGAAATCGATCTGCCGGGTTACCACCAATATTTCGATTACGCGGAACGCAAAGGCTATTCTGGTACGGCCATTTTTGCTAAACACCAACCTTTAAGCGTGAGTTATGGCCTTGGTGTCGCGGAACACGATCACGAGGGCCGCGCCATCACCCTGGAATATCCCGAATTTTACTTAGTGACTTGTTACACGCCCAATTCGCAAGGTGAACTGAAAAGATTACCTTATCGTCTAGAATGGGATCAAGCCTTTCGCGATTATGTCAGTCAACTTGCTGCGCAAAAATCCGTTATTTTTTGTGGCGATCTCAACGTGGCTCACGAAGAAATCGATTTGAAGAATCCCAAGACGAATCATCACAACGCCGGTTTCTCCGATGAAGAACGTCAAAGTTTTACTACCTTACTCAATAACGGCTTTACCGACTCATTCCGTTATCTGCATCCCGACCAAACCGATATTTATTCTTGGTGGAGTTATCGTTTCCACGCCCGCGATCACAATGCCGGTTGGCGAATCGATTATTTCATTGTTAGCAACGACCTAAAGAATCGGATCACCACTGCCAACATCCTCACAGATATTTACGGATCAGATCATTGTCCCGTCGAATTAGTCATCCCAGATTTAGGAGCTGAAGCTTAACATGAATTTTATCGCGATGGATTTCGAAACTGCTAATCGCCAACCTGATAGTGCTTGTTCGTTGGCAATTGTCGCGGTGCGTAACGACAAAATTGTGAACAACTTTTATACGTTGATTGATCCACAAAGTGAGTTCAATTATTGGAACACCAGAATTAACGGCATCACCAGCACAATGGTGGCGACTGCGCCGACCTTTGCACAAGTTTGGCCTCATATTGCAGCCCTTTTTTCGACCGATCAACTGGTGGCTGCCCATAATGCAAAATTTGATATTAGGGTTTTACAGAGCACCCTACAAAGATATCAAATTGAACCGCCTCATTTTCTAACGATCGACACAGTTAAAACTAGTCGCAAACTTTATCCACAATTACCTAATCATAAATTAGACACCGTTTCAAAATATTTACAAATTGAGCTGAATAATCATCATAATGCTTTGGCTGACACATATGCCTGTGCGAATATTTTGCTCACGCAAGAACAACAATTCGGTCCAGACACGATCAAGAAACTAGTGACACTCGTTTAACTCAATATTTTTCCAGACGGCAAAAAAGTTCGAATGATGATTACTCATTCGAACTTTTTTATCGCGCACTTTTAAAATAAACGCGCCATTAATAAGGTCGTGATCAAGTCGCCTTCCTTAGTGCGGAAGCTAGCCGGCGACTCACCCTCCAATTCAAAATCAAACTGGCGATATAGTCGTTGGGCAACTTGATTGCGTTTTTGAACATAGAGCTCGATCCGGCGCAACTGCGACTCGTGTGCGACCCAATCCAAGCTATCAGCCATCAGCGCGTAACCTAAGCCTTGATGCCGAAATTGTTGCGAGACAATAATGCCGAGCTCGCCAACATGACCACGTTGATAACTCTCATCGGCTTCAATTCTTAAGTAGCCGATCAGGGTTTCATTTTCAAAGGCAAGTAATAACAAGTTATTGTCAGATTCATAAATATTGGCTAACTCGTCCGCCAAAATCTGTGGTGAAATCTGAGCATCAAACTCATCCGAAACCAAAAAGTCGCAGGGAATAACTTCAGCTCGCCAGAATTCCAACAGTGAAGCTGCATCTTCGGTAATCGCGGCACGGATCGTCACTTCAACTTCACTATGACTCATTAGCACGAAGCTCCTTAAATGCAGCTAATAAAGCGCCGGGCCGCTCACCTTCTGCCACAATTCTAAACAGACGTTGATCATCGAACCCATCGATTTGCTTGATCTCGATCTGTAAATGATCCTTTGGCAATACATCCTCACCAAATTCAGGCCACTCCACCACGCAGACGCCATTGCCTTCGAAATATTCTTCTAAGCCTAAGTCTTCCGCGGGACTATTTTCTAACCGATACAAGTCCATGTGAAATAAAGGTAAGCGACCGTCACGATATTCACGAATGATCGTAAACGTTGGGCTCTTGATTGCACGCTTGACGCCTAAAGCCTGCGCCAATCCACGGGTAAAGGTTGTTTTGCCGGCGCCTAAGTCACCTTCTAATAAAATCAAGTCGCCTGATTGCAATAGAGGTGCTAATTGCTGCCCGACTAATTCAGTTGCTTCTGCATTGTTCGTTTGAAATTCCAAATGATCGCCTCTTGCTTACAATAAAGATTGTGCCGCCGTAATCATCGCTAATTTATAAACATCTTCCTCGTTTGCACCGCGCGATAAATCTGACACGGGTTTGTTTAAACCTTGCAAAATCGGACCGATGGCTTCAAAATTACCGAAACGTTGGGCAATTTTATAACCAATGTTGCCTGATTGAAGTTCTGGGAACACATAAACCGTTGCTTTACCGGCAACTTTAGAATCTGGTGCTTTTTGCGCGCCGACTGAAGGCACATAGGACGCGTCAAACTGCAATTCACCATCAATTGCATATTCTGGCGCCAACTCTTGGGCAATCTTGGTTGCCTCAGCGACTTTATCAACTTGTGGGGACTTTGCTGAACCCTTCGTTGAGAAACTCAACATTGCCACTCTTGGTTCGATGTCGAATAGCTCGGCAGTCTTGGCAGATTCAACCGCGATTTCGGCCAACTCTTGCGCACTTGGATCAATGTTGATTGCACAGTCTGAAAACAGATAGCGTTCGCTACCATGACCACGTTGCATGATAAAAGCACCAGAGGTCCGCGAAACGCCAGGCTTAGTCTTAATGATCTGCAGTGCTGGCCGAACGGTCTCGCCAGTTGAATGGATGATACCCGAAACCATTCCGTCAACGAGTCCTAAATAAACGAGCATCGTTCCAAAATAATTTGGATCTTTCAGAATTTGGCGCGCCTGTTCTTCGGTTGCTTTACCCTTGCGACGTTCCACAAAAGCCGCAACCATTTCATCAAAGGCGGCAGTCTCATATGTTTCTGGGTCGATCACTTGCAAACTCTCAACGTGAAAGCCGTTCTTCTTCGCGACTTCTTCAACCTCTTCAGGTGCACCTAATAAAACTGGTTCTAAAACTTGATCGGCTTTTAAACGAACGGCCGCCCCAATAATTCTGGGCTCCACCCCTTCAGGGAAAACAATCTTAATATTTTTACCATCGATCTTTTCTTTCAAACTTTCAAATAAATCCATTTCTGTTCCTCCAGACGAAAGCGCTTTTTATATCATTCTAGCGCGTTTGCTCAGATTGTACCAGTGTTATTTATATTTTCTTGATAACAGTTTGGTAAGACTGTATCGTTGAAGATTTTATTCTATCCAATTCAACTCAATAAATCAAACTAAAACTATTCGGCATTTTCCGGTTCACTTGGCAGTTGCCAGTTGATCGGCTGCTCGCCAAATTTTAACAACGCTTCGTTCGCTTGCGAAAATGGTCGAGAGCCAAAAAAGCCCCGCGATGCCGAAAGTGGACTGGGATGAACTGAGGTGATCACTGCATTTTTAGTTTCATTGATGAATTCTCGCTTGGCCTTGGCTGCATTACCCCACAGAATAAAGACGACCCCACCACGTTCGGCAAGTGCCTTAATAGCCGCATCCGTCAATTGTTCCCAGCCTTTACCACGATGTGAGTAGGCTTGATGTGCACGAACGGTCAAAACAGAGTTCAACAACAAGACGCCCTGATCCGCCCAAGATTTTAGATAACCGTGTTTTACAGGTGTAGCGCCGACATCCGTTTGCAATTCTTTATAAATATTACGCAAAGATGGTGGTAGCACATTCCCCGGCAAAACCGAAAAGCTTAAACCATGTGCTTGATGTGGCTCATGATAAGGATCCTGACCCAGGATCACGACTTTCGTATTGGCAAAGCTAGTCCACTCGAAGGCTTGAAAAATATGGTGCATTTCTGGATAAATGGTTTGATTAGCATACTCATTGCGCAGAAATTGATGTAACTGACCATATTGCTCGGAGGCAAAGATGGGCGTCAGCACTTCTTCCCAATCATTATGTATTAGTTCTTTCATTATTCTCCACACCTTTTTTTACAATATTCTCTGCCTATATGCTACACTAAAATTAACTATTAAAGAAGGTGATTTTTTGATTTCAATTATTGCATCAGATATGGACGGAACATTATTGAATGACAAAATGTCGATTTCTCCGAAAAATGTCGCCGCGATTCAAAAGGCGCAAGAAGCTGGGATCGAATTTATGGTGGCAACCGGACGTGGGCTCAGTGAGGCGCAACCTATTCTTAAAAAAGCCGGACTCAATCCTGCTTATATCACTTTAAATGGCGCGCAGGTCTTCAATCTTGCGGGCGAATCAGTCGTCAATGAGCCTTTGGCAAGAACAACAGCCAATCATTTAGTCGCCGAATTACGCGAAGCCGATTTTTATTTCGAATTGGTTTCGGATAAAGGTGTATTTTCCGAGAGCAAGGTGCGTCGGATCCAACACGTCGCCGATCTTTTAGTCAACTTGAATCCAGACACCACTTACAAAATCGCCGTGGCACTTGCAGCTGCACGGTTGGAAATCATGAATATTAATTATATCGATAATTACGACAACATTCTAAAAGATCCCGATTATCGCGTCATGAAGATCCTAGTCTTCTCACAACATGGCCCCGATGCGTTTATGTCGATCCGTGAAAAATATCAGTCAAGTGAGGAAATCGTGATTACGTCTTCTTCACCTAATAATATTGAGATTAACAGTATTCACGCCCAAAAAGGGTTAGCGCTCTTAGACTACGCCGCCCAAAAAGGTGTTCCTAAAGAAGAAGTCATGGCAATCGGTGACAATCTTAATGACTTCTCGATGATCACGGCTGCTGGCGTTGGTGTGGCCATGGGCAATGCGATCCCTGCCATCAAAGAAGTCGCCACATTTACAACCGCAACAAATTTAAATGATGGTGTCGCCCAAGCGATTCAGTGGGCACTCACCCAACGTTGATTAATTGGGGTGAACGGATCAAATGACAGTCTATTATCTGTTGAATCAGAATCAAAGTGGTATCAATAGCCAATTTATTTTCGACGAACAGTACCATCCCCTATTTCTCTTGACGGGACAATTCGGATTCGGTCAAGGCAGCATGAACTTATTAACGATCGATGGCGATTACTTAGGCAGTATTGCCCAAACTAAAAATAATTTCGGCAAAGTTTTTCAGCTAGAACTGAACCATCAAGCCATCGGTCAAATGCGCAAGCTTTCTGGCGTTTGGCATCAGTTCGCCTTTGTCTCCACATTAAACTGGACGGTGATGGGCTCACTGACGACAAACACCTATCAAGCCACTCATGGTGTGCATACCGTTTTCAGTGCTGAACCGACGTTGGTCAAGAAGAATTTAGATGGATTCAAATTATCGATTCGCGATGATGACGAGAAATTGTCCTGTATTTTGGTAGCGGCAACTTTGAATCAATGGGCAATCAACGCCCAGAAAAAAGCAGCTTATCGTTTTAATCCTTTTGCTAACGTGGTGCCAAATTAGTTTTAGCAGCCACAGCTCAAACTAAAAGAGCCATGTCCATTCCCTGACTTATCCTAAAGTCGGAATGGACATGGCTCTTTTTGGCGTAAAATTCGACCAGTTTTAAAGTGGGCGAATCAAGTGCTCATAGCGATGACTGCCGATCATAATCTCACCAGCATGCTTAAACCCATGATGCACATACAATTGTTTGGCCTTGGGATTGCCAAAATCAACGTTTAAACTAATTTTAGTTTCGCCCTTCTGTTGCAAATAATTCGGCAGGAAATCTAACAACTGACCACCGATCCCGTGTCCTTGAGCATCAGGAGCTACTGCCAATGAATCCAAATACCATTCATTAGGCCAAGCTTCTTGATCACCAAATAATTGTGTTTGGTCAGGCAAATGCTGAGCAACTAGATAAGGGGTCAACCCATCATCGATTGTCGCCTCAGCAACTGCCGGATAACCCACACAAATGCCCCGTGCACGATTGGTTTGATCATCTACATAGACTAAAGTTTGCGGATAACCATAGCGATAAGTCTTGCTGGCAAATGCAGCAACTAACAGATCTTCAATTTGATCCGCACCTAAATCTTTGATTGCCTTCAATTCCATGTCGTTTAAAATCTGCATTAAAATTGGGACAGCATCTTGCGCATCCTCTTTTTTTGCAGGACGAATCATTCTATCAACCTCCAAATATAGATTTAACTCCATTGTAGCAAACTTAGTCAAAAATCGCCCAACAATTAAGTTAGTTTTCAACATCGATGAGTCGCTTGAGTCAAATTCAGCCCAGACTGCCCATCTCCATCATTTGAAAGCGCAGACATCGACATCTTAATCATATGATTGCTTCTGAAAAACACAACCCACAAAGCTAATCTTTTGTGCAAAATTACGACAAATGAGTGATTTTGGATAAAAATCTGTAAATATTAACAAACATCTCGCAGCTTTTGCCAATAAATGTAAATTGGTGTATATTAAAAGACATTCAGTCAATTAATTGAAGTTTTATCAGTTAAATACGAACTTTATCTGGATTTGACAATTTATTGATTGTCTTTTCGCAATAGCAACTAAATATTTCGTCAAATAATCTTCATGATCAGCGAAAATGATCTGAATATATTTCCACATAAAAAAATCATTCAAGCTCGCATTATCTCGGAATTTTTAAAGTTTGAACATTAATATTTTCAAAATTAATTAAACGATAAGAAAAAATATCTATTTGAAAAATCGCTTTCAGTTTAAAAACAGTCAAGACAACAACCACAAAATGTTGTATGATATTTCTAGACTAATCAGTTATATTGTGGTCGAAAACAGATAAAAGGGGCGAAACTGTTGGAAGTTACTTTCAAAGATGTCTCACTATCCTACGATGGTTCGCGTGAGATTTTGCATCATTTGAATTTTACCATTCCTGAAGGAACTTTAGTTTCAATTTTAGGACCGAGTGGCTGTGGTAAATCTACAACATTGATGATGATTTCTGGTTTACTTGCACCAACTTCAGGTCAAATTTTCTTCGGCGATGAAGATGTCACTAAACAAGATGCACTGCAAAGAAAAGTTGGGATGGTTTTCCAAAACTATGCCCTCTATCCGCACTTAAATGTGTTGGACAACATCATGTTCCCGTTGAAAATGGCAAAGGTGCCTAAACCTGAGCGCAAGAAAAAGGCAATTGAGTTAGCAAAGCTGGTTCACATTGAAGATCAGCTCGACAAAAAACCCGGCTCATTATCTGGCGGTCAACAACAACGGGTCGCCATTGCTCGGGCGCTCGCTAAGGAACCTAGTTTGCTCTTACTGGATGAACCTTTATCAAACTTGGATGCGCGCTTACGAATTGAAATGCGTCAGGAAATTCGCCGGATCCAACAGGAAACTGGCGTGACCACGATTTTTGTCACTCATGACCAAGATGAAGCCCTGCATATTTCTGACCATATCATGGTTTTAAACAGTGGCCAGATTCAACAATTCAGTTCTGCCGAAACACTCTATGATAACCCTAGCAATTTATTCGTCGCTCAATTCATCGGCGAACCTGTGATCAACACCTTAGATATCGCCGACTTTGGCGATGAACTTAAGGGACAGATCGATACCGAATTGCTGAAACGCACGCAAAAAGTCGGGATCCGTCCAGAAGCACTTCAAGATCACGATACTGGTGCTGAAACGCTGGCAACGATCACAACCAAGGTCAAAACCTTTGAAAAATTCGGTCGCGAAAAAAATGCCCTGCTTGACTTCAACGGCAAACGATTATTAACCACCGAAATCGAAGCCGAAATTGCCGAAGGTCAGGAGTTACCACTGTACTTGCAAAAATCTGGTTTTTATTTGTTCGACCAAGATGGCACGCGTATATTCGGTGGTGATCAAGATGCTTAATGAGAAGCCCACGCTGAAGTCAACGGGTAAAGCCCTACTCTACTTATTGCCCATGTTGGTCATTACCATCACCTTCAATATTTATCCGATCATTAAATCGTTCATCATGAGTTTCTACACAAAATACGACTTCTTTCGGGATATCGTCTCGCAATATGGTTTCGATAACTTCAAGTTTCTATTCTCAGATCCAGATTTTCATATCGCCGTTAAAAACACCTTGATTTTCGTTGTCGGTGTAGTGCCATTGACCGTCATCATTTCACTGGCAGTTGCCTTACTATTGAATCGAATCACTTGGTTGTCTGGACTCTTCCGGACCGTTTACTTCTTGCCTTTCGTCACGAGTACCGTCGCGATTGCGCAAGTCTGGCACTGGATCTATAACAGTGATTATGGTTTATTAAACTATTTCTTAGGCTTCTTCGGTGTTAATGCCATCTCTTGGTTAGAAAGTCCTCGTTACGCCATGTTGGCATTGATCATCATGAGTGTCTGGAAAAATCTCGGTTTTAACATCGTCCTCTTTCTCGTTGGCCTCAATAATATTAATGAACGCTATTATCAAGCGGCAAAAATCGACGGTGCTAATTCTTGGCATCAATTCACTAATGTCACGGTTCCACTACTTTCACCGATCACTTTTCTAGTCAGTGTTAATGGGGTCATTGGTAGTTTCAAAGTCTTCGATGAAATTTTTGCCCTCTTTAATGGGACGCCTGGTCCAAGTAAATCGGCGTTGACGATCGTTTACTATTTGTACCAAAAATTCTATACGGAATGGAAATACGGCATTGCTGCTGCAAGTGGCGTCGTGCTGTTCTTCATGATCTTGCTCGTTACCATGTTCCAACTTTGGTACAGCAAACGTCATGTTCATTATTAGGAGGTGTCAAATAATGAAACGAAAAACAGCCATAATCCTACGTTATGTCATCTTGATTCTGGGCGCGATCATTATGTTGATGCCTTTCCTATGGATGATTTCAACCTCGTTAAAAACACAACCCGAAACGGTTAAGATTCCCCCAATTTGGATTCCTAAGCACTTAATGTTCAGCAACTATGTGGACGCACTCAAAGAAGCACCCTTCTTCCGGTACTTCATCAACAGTGTTGTGGTCACATCTCTGACCACCGTCGGCCAATTATTCACGAGTATCTTAGCAGCCTTTGCATTCTCTCGCTTGAATTTCTATGGCAAAAACATTTTGTTTGTTATTTTTCTAGGGACGATGATGGTTCCCGGCGAAATGCTGATCATTCCTAACTTCGTGACCTTATCTCAACTGCACTTAGTGAACACATACGGTGCATTGATCATTCCCTGGTTGGCCAGTTTCTTCACAGTCTTCACGCTGCGACAAACTTTCCAATCTGTCCCCGACCAAATTTATTATGCGGCTAAAATTGATGGGGCTAGTGACTGGCATTACTTATGGCACGTCCTAGTTCCCATCTCTAAATCAACCATTACAGCTGTCACAGTATTACAAGTCATCGGTTCATGGAACGCCTTCATGTGGCCATTGATCGTGACTAATACTGAAAACCTCCGGACATTGCCAGTTGGACTGCAAGCATTCACCTCTGATGCCGGTACCAATTACGCTCTGCTCATGGCAGCATCGACGTTCGTTATTATTCCCATGGTAGTTCTGTACGTGTTCCTTCAAAAGTACATTATTGCAGGCATCTCAAAAACAGGATTGAAAGGATAGATAGAATAATGAAAAAAAGAAGTTGGCAACGGGCATTGTTAACAGTTGTTTCATTAGGTTTGGCCCTGACATTAGCAGCTTGTGGAAATTCCTCAAGTGCTTCGAAAGCAAAGTCAGACGAACCTGTTAAAATCAGTTTTTGGAATGGTATGAATGGTCCTTACCAAAAAGCCTTGAAGAAAATTATCAATGATTTCAACAGTTCACAATCAAAATATAAGGTTGTCAGTACTGCACAAGGCGATTACACAGCTTTACAACAAAAAATCATGGCAGCTGCCAAATCTGACAGCCTCCCTGTAATCGCACAGACAACTTATACCACTGTTCCCGACTATAGCAAAAATAATCTGATCGAACCTTTGGACAATTACATGCTCAAAGGCAGCAACAAATTATCGAGCGCTGATTTAAAAGATATTTATCCTTCATTCCTCAGCAGTTCGAAATATCAAGGTAAGTATTATTCGATCCCATTCAGTAAATCGGTTCGTGTTTTATACTATAACCAAGATATCTTGGACAAATATAACTTGAAAAAACCAACGACCTGGCAAGATATCGCCAAGGATGGCGAAGTCCTCAAAGCACATGGTATCTATTCAATGGGCTTCGATAAATCTTGGGATATGGAATTCGAAGGCTTAGCTCGTCAAGCGGGTAATCCATTGATCACAACTTCTGGTAAAGCTAACTTAGATACTGCTGACACACTGGAAGCTGCTAATTTCATCATGGATATGATCAATGATAAAACTGCTAAAACTGCCGGTGAAGATTTCTACTGGACGCAAGCATTCACGCAAGGCAAGTCAGCCTTCTACTCTGGTTCATCTGCTGGTGTCACTCAAATGGTCGCACAAGCTCCTAAGACCCTTAACTGGGGAACAATGCCTCTACCAAGTTACAATGGCAAAAAAGCCACTGAAATTGCCGGTAACGACATTGTCATGTTCAAGAGTGCTAGCTCTGAACAGAAAAAAGGTGCTTGGGCATTCATGAAATACTTAATGTCTACCAAAGAAACTGCTAAGTGGGCTCAGGCAACAGGTTACGTGCCTTTACGTAAATCTGCAACGAGCACAACTAGTTTCAAGAATTACCTCAAGAAGAACACGTACAACCAGGCTGCGGTTGATTCACTCGATGATGGTTTCCAATCAAACGCCTTCCTTGGTTTCTCTGAATATCGGACTAAGTTGTTAGAGACTGTCGATGCCATGTTAACGAAGAATGAACCCGTTAAGAAATCATTGACTGCTCTCCAAACAACCACTGAAAAGATCATCAAAGATAACAAAGAATAGTTCAACCGTTTCGTAAGACAGCACTGACCAACAAAAAAAGAACATAACTTTTGAGATGCCTTAAAGGGTGAGCACATGAATTTGTGCTCACCCTTTTAAATACCCGTTTTTTGCGGATTTTACTTTTAAATTTTAGAAAAATCAGCTATTCCTATTTTACCTCGTCGATTCAAACAACAGCCATATAATCAAACACACAAAAAGAGGTTCAATGGCTCGGCTCCTGTCAAGAGGACAATCAAATAATTAAAGTGTTTATGCACATTCTTGAACGGCAT
>NZ_RHOW01000107.1 GCF_003946215.1 Lapidilactobacillus mulanensis | reverse complement strand
AAAAAACTCCTTCCTAAGTGTACAAGCTTTGATTATTTGCTTGTCTACTTAAGTAGGAGTATAGCCGTAAAATAAAATTGCCAATAAGCTGATTTTTATTATACGAAAAAAGGTTAAGAATATTAAAGTTGTACATCATTTGCTTACCAAAAGGGATGTTATAGATTTCTGATCCAATTGGGTAATAATTTATAGGAAATAGCGTGACTGCAGTTAAGAAATACAAGTAAATGGTAAAAATAGTAATCGAGCAAAAAGTGTAAATTGTCAGTTTTTCTCGCTTTCTCACTTGGATTACAAGAAAGATTATCAAAATAGCGACAATTGGAAATAAAATGGGTGCTTTTATCACATATGGCGCGGAATAAAATTTGCCACTTGGAAGTTGTATCATAGCGTAGGACTCTCCTCTTTTACTAATTTAACTGCATTATAACAATCAGACGTGAACTTGTAAAAGTATTATAGTATTTAGGCTATAAAATGTATTTTATTGAAGTTGCCGGGTTTGTGGAAAGGTCAATAATCAATTTGAGTAGTAGTGCTCTTTAGAGTGTTATAACGAGTAGCGGGTTATCATATAGACCTATAGAATGAATTAAGATTGCAGATGCCTTTCAATCGATGCTGGTGAGATTACCTTCGCGAGGACACAGTCTAGTGTTATTTAGAGAGCGTAAAATATCTTATGTAAATGCATAAAAGATTTCTGAATTGTATAGAAATAGGGAATGCCTTCCCTTATGATATTTAGTAACCACAGAAAACATCACAGGAGGCATTCCCCATGAATGAACTTACCACAGAAATTATCGTTGTACTAGCCCAAAAGCAAGATTTGGACGAAGTTTTTCGTCACCACCTCGAAATTGCGATTAACCAGCTGCTTCAAACCGAATTGGCAGAGTTTTTGGGTTACGAACGCTACTCATACGCTGGGATTAACACTGGTAATAACCGCGACGGCAGTTATGAGCGCTCGTTTGATACGAAGTACGGCCAACTTAACTTAACCATTCCTCGAGATCG
>NZ_RHOW01000106.1 GCF_003946215.1 Lapidilactobacillus mulanensis | reverse complement strand
CAAAGAAAAGTGGTGAATCATAATTCCGTCGAATTATGATTCACCACTAATGTTAGTCAGTTTTATTATAAAAGATTTTGTTTGGGGATACGGCTATTTTATGAATTTATGATCTGCGTGTATAGTTTGTTCCATTTGGTAACGTCTTTATCAAATGAAGCCGGTTCTTTGTCGGTTTCATTAATCAGATACCTTAGATAATTCCTCTGAGCGTTTAAAATTTTAGATGAGAGTTGCCAAAATTTATACAAATTATCGCTAAATCCATCAGGGTAATCGTCTGAACTCCAGTAATTCTCATCACACTCTGCTGCAACATTTTTGAGAACAATTATTTCTTTTTTTATTTTATCCACGTTTGCGTTTGGATCCTTTGACAGTGCGAGTACCTTTTCAGATATTCCGTCAGCTCCGTCAATTCTATCGTGCATTTCTTTGACCATGGATATACTGATCGATTTGTTTTGATTCTGTGCCTTTTTCTTGGAAGTAGATGCAGCAATCTTACTAGATGATTCAGATTGGCTAGCAGCATCACGACTAGATTCGGCTTCTATGTTCTTGCTTGTCTGGTTAGCTTCTGAGCTAGCCTCCTTGCTGGACTTGGCGGCATCGACTTTGTCGGCTTTCATGCTAGCTTTATAGGCCTGACTCGATTCTTTTGATGACTGACTTTTCGCATATGCCGGCCACAACTTGTAAGCGGTCTTGATGTTATCCGCTAGCTTTGATCTTTTGCTGGCAGATAGCGAGTTTACTTCTTTATTTACCGCGTCGATCTCGTCTTTCTCTAAACCGTCACGCAACTCAGTATATCGGACGTCGAATAATGAGTTAACATCTGTGGTGGCGTTTTTTAGTGCCTGATCGGCTTTAGATAACTTAGTGGTCTTTGATGATGATGACTGACCTGATTTATTATTTTCCGTTGAACAGCCAGCGAGCATGACAATACTCAGCCCAATTGTTACTATTGCCCAAAACTTTTTATTCACAAATATTCCTCCAATACTAGAACTAATTCTGGTATACTATATTTTTAGCGAACTTATCTAACTCTTCTGATCAGCAAGGCAGGGAGATTTTCTTAGTTATCAATTACATAGTTTTCCATTGCTTCGCGTACGTTAAATGGATCTGAGTCAAGAATCCGGACACGTTTATGTATAATTTAAGCGACTAATTCTTCCTTTT
>NZ_RHOW01000105.1 GCF_003946215.1 Lapidilactobacillus mulanensis | reverse complement strand
AAAACTCCTTCCTAAGTGTACAAGCTTTGATTATTTGCTTGTCTACTTAAGTAGGAGTATAGCCTTCTTTTTTCGGCGCTATTTTTGCTGATTAATTTTTCAAATTAAGCATGATTTTGCACTCAACTAAGTAGATCATGCTCGGGGGAAGTTGGGAAATAATGAAATTAAAGCTAGGCATTGTTTTAATTGGTATACTTGCTGTTATCAGTTTAGCTGGTTGCGGGGGTAATAGTAAGTCGAAAACGAGTGCTCAAGCAGCAAAATCAGCGGCGAGCAGTAAAAAGGCATCGGAAAAGTTGAAAGAGAGGCATCAGGCAAGTCAGAAAGCCAGACAAAAATCAATTGCCTCTCAGAAAAGTGCTGCCAGTCTATCGAGTACGCAAAAAGCAAGTCTGGCAATTGCCGAATCTAGTAAGCGGTCTAGTGAACTAAGCAGTCAACAGGCTGCTAGCGCCGAAGCTGCCAGAAAATCTGAAGCAGTTAAGACTGCAAGTCAACCGAGTACAAGCTCGCAAGTAAGTGCGCCAGTACAGCCCGTAACGCCACCCAAAGTCGTTCAACCAGCAAGTACAGGTATTGCTGCATTTGTTGCTAAAAGTCCATCAGCACGCTACAGTGATCAAATTGTAGGGGTTGTCGCAAGTGGTAGCTATGCGCAGGTTTATTTATTTGAAAAAACTAATTCGGTTTGGCAACAAATTTTAAGTAGTTCTGGTCGTGTTGGCTACCAAGGTGTTGGTACCGCTCAAGAAGGATCGGGCCGCACGCCGCGTGGGTCTTATGGATTAACCTTAGCATTCGGAACCGGCGGTAACCCAGGATCAGGGTTACCGTATCGTCAAATTACATCGCGTTCTTATTGGATCTCTAACACTGCAGATGCCCAATATAATACTTGGCAGGAACGCGATCAATCGAGTAGTTTAGATGAGCATTTAAGTCATTATCCCACTCAGTACCGTTATGCAATCGCGTTAAACTATAGTAACGGTGTTGGTGGTGGTTCTGCGTTCTTTTTACATTGTAATGGTGCTGGTTCAACGGCTGGTTGTATATCGGTGCCTGCAAGTGTTATGTTGCAATTGATTCGGCGGATACATTCGGGCGCTCGTATTATCAATGTGACGAGTAATGCCCAACTGGCTTCATACTAAAAAATATGATCGTGAAAAAAGGGGTCTTTGTCAAATAGTGTTGGTGGCGATTTATGAGCGATATCTGAATTTACAGATATCGCTTTTTTCATGCGTAAATCAAACTAATCCTTAA
>NZ_RHOW01000104.1 GCF_003946215.1 Lapidilactobacillus mulanensis | reverse complement strand
CAGAACACGATCCTTCCTATAATGGCATTATACTAAATCGTGTCCATAGATTCATACTACATCCAAGTTTTCAAATCATAATCTTATCATTATATATAATATTAATAATGAACTTTACGTTGACTAATTCAAAAAAGTAATTATACTTTGTATTAGCATTGGGATAAAAACACAGTTTTGGCCGGTAGTCCAAACACGATTAAATCGTCAGTAGCCTTCCTCCGGGTCGTCCATTCCCATAGAAAGTGAAATTTTTACCATTATGGAGGTATTATTTTGAATAATAATAGTTTGAGTTGCACGATAGTTTTCGAATCACCTTTTTATAAGGCTATTTTTGAAGAACATTTAAATAAAGCTTACAGTGTAGCAACTTTAACTTTAGGTCCATCTGAACCTAAAATTGAAGATATCTATTACTTTATTTTGTTCAATTGGAAAAAACTAAATTTTTACAAAACAACTTCAGATTCTATAATTCAACATCGAAAAATCAACCCAAAAAGATTACAAAGAGTCGTAAAAAAACAGATATTACAGAATAAAGCGGTTGGCACAAAAGCACAAAATGCTATAAAAAAACAACATGATGAAATAAAAAAAGTAAAGCGTACAAATAGAAGAACTGATAAACTGGAACAAAAAGAAAAAAAGTTTCAACTCACAAAAAAAAAGCGACAACAAAAACATAAGGGGCACTAGGCATATCGGGGGTTATATGAATATAATTATATGCGATGATAATTTAGAATTTCTTAAAAGCTTTAAAAAAATGTTAATTACTTTAGATGTCCAATATAATTTAAATTTAAAAATATTCTCTTATAGCAACACGGAAACACTAATAAATAAGCTAACATCACTTAACGAAGAATTTATTTTGTTTTTAGATATAGAGTTTGAAAACGAATCAAAAAATGGTATTCAGGTTATCAATAATTTCATAGACGGTTCTAAAATGTGTGGTGACCTATATTATCTCACCAACTATCCGAATTTCGTTTTTGATTCTTTTAATACCCATCCCGAAAATTACATTTTAAAACCCTTAACGATTGATAATTTATGTAGAATCTTGCTAAAAGCAGTTAGAAATATAAGCGAAAAGAAGAATAAAAAGTTTATTGAATGTAGGTCAGTTAACTCAATCGATTCAATCAATATACAAATTAATAAAATAGTTTATATAGAATTAATTAGTTCACCTAAAAGAATTATCAAAATAGTAACATCTAAAAACCTTTTTTTAATCCATGGACTGGATGTAGTATGAATCTATGGACACGATTTAGTATAATGCCATTATAGGAAGGATCGTGTTCTGAT
>NZ_RHOW01000103.1 GCF_003946215.1 Lapidilactobacillus mulanensis | reverse complement strand
GAGTGTTTAAATAATTATGTGTAAATGAATTATTGGGAATTGAAAAAGGGAAGCCTCTCCCTTATGATAGTTAGCGTCTAAACAAACATCACAGGAGGCTTCCCCATGAATCAGTTTACCAAAGAAATTGTCACAGCACTAGCTCAGAATCAAGATTTAGACCTCATTTTTAAAGATCACCTAGAAATTGCCGTTAATGAATTACTTCAAAATGAGCTTTCCGCCTTTTTAGGCTATGAACGCTATGATAGAGCTGGATTTAACTCTGGTAATTCACGCAATGGCAACTACTTAAGAACCTTCAAAACTAAATATGGCGAGTTGAATCTCACGGTTCCACGTGATCGTAATGGCGAATTTATTAACCACACCTTACCTGCTTATCAGCGCCAAACAGACCAACTGGAACAGACGGTCATCCAGCTTTATCAAAAAGGCATTACTACCCATGAAATCTCCGATCTCATGGAAAAAATGTATGGTGCTTATTACACACCGCAAACAGTTTCTAACTTAACTAAAGTCGTTAATGAACAAGTTGAAGCTTTCAAAAGTAGAACATTGTCAGAAAAATATGCGGTTATCTATCTGGATGCCACTTATCTGCCGTTAAGACGCGACACCGTCGCAAAAGAAGCAGTCCACATTGCGATCGGTATACAGCCTAATGGGCATAAAGAAGTCTTATCATACAAAATAGCGCCTACTGAATCTGGTGCAATTTGGACAGAGGTATTGGCTGATCTGAAACAACGAGGGGTGCAACAGAATTTACTTTTTGTGGCCGATGGCTTAGTTGGATTGGCGTCTGCGGTTGGCAAATATTACCCCGAAGCCGTTATTCAACAATGTCTCGTTCATGTAAGTCGTAATATCTCGCATCGTATTCGTGTGAAAGACCGTAAAGAAGTCTTAGGTGATTTTAAATTAATCCATCAATCATCTGATAAACAGGCGGCAGAGCACAGCCTAGCTAACTTTATCAATCGCTGGCGCAAACGATATCCTAAAGTTACCCAAGGGTTATTAGAAAATCAGAAATTATTGACGTGTTTTGATTTCCCAGCAGCTATTCGGGCTAGTATTTACAGCACAAACCTAATTGAATCATTTAATAAAAAATTCAAGCGGCAGACTAAAAAACGTGAACAGTTTCCAAATGAGGAATCCTTAGAAAGAACCTTGATGACGGTTATTCTGGATTACAATGACAAGTTTGATCAGCGGGTGCATAAGGGATTCAACATGGTTGAAGACACATTAGAATCTATGTTTTAAAAAAAGGACGAGAGGCTTTTCTATTTACACATAAAATTTGACACTCTC
>NZ_RHOW01000102.1 GCF_003946215.1 Lapidilactobacillus mulanensis | reverse complement strand
GAGAGTGTCAAGAATTTTGTGTAAATGAGTAACTCTTATTTGCATGATTAAATGACCAATTTCAAAACATCGATTCTAATGTATCCTGGCACTGTTTAAATCCACGATGAGACTTGCCAAAGTTCTTTTCGTTGTAGGCCAACACCTGTGTGACTAAGAAACGATCTAACGCGTCTTCATTTGGAAATTGTTCCTTTGCTTTGGTTTTTCGCTTGATCGATTTATTGAAAGATTCAATAAGATTGGTCGAGTAGATCGAGGCTCTAATACTCGTTGGGAAATCAAAGAAAGTAAGCAGATTTTGGGTCTCTGCTAAGCGTTTCGTCATTTTAGAATAGCTAGTTTCCCAGTGCGTAATAAAGGTGTCCAGGACTTTTTGTGCCTCAGATTTTGTCGTTGCTTGGTGAATCTGTTTGAATTCAGACATAACGGCCTGCCGGTCGCTAACACGTACTTTTTTGAAAATATTACGACTCATATGGACGAGGCAACGCTGGAATTTTGCCTGTGGGTAGCTCCTCTCCAACGCCGATTCAAGTCCCACCATTCCATCAGCGACGACCAGTTGAACGTTGATGATACCTCTTTTTACAAGCCCACCTAATAATTCTGACCAAACTTCGCCATTTTCAGTTGGAGCGATCTGGTAATCAAGAATCTGTTTCTCTCCGTTTGCCGTGATGCCAATCGCGATATAGACCGCCTCACGTTCAACCGTATTTCGTCTGAGTGGAAGATAAGTCGCATCGATGAAGAGACAAACGAAGTTTGCCTCAGTAAAATGACGTTCATGAAAAGTTTCAACTTGTCCCTCGACGACCTTAGTCATGTTTGAGATCGTTGTTGCGCAGTAGTGCGATCCGTACATTTTCTCGATTAAATCGGCAATTTCACGTGTTGTGATTCCTTTTTCGTAGAGCTTGATAACCATCTCTTCTAAGGCATCAACATGACGCGTGTACGGCGGAATGAGTGCTGCTTTGAATTCACCATTACGGTCACGTGGTACGCAAATATTTAGTTTTCCATACTCGGAAGCTATTTGACGAAAGTACTGTCCGTTCCTGGAATTTCCGCTGTTAAAACCACTGCGATCATATGGATCGTAGCCTAAAATTGCGGTTAATTCAGCTTGAAGTAGGCTGTTGACTGTTCTCTCTAACTGAGCACGAAAAACCTCTTTTAAATTTCCTTGAGATAGTAGTGCTTGAGCGATTTCTTTGTTAAACTGATCCATGGGGGAAGACCTCCGTTGATTATGTTTGGCGATTTAATCATACGGGGAAGGTCTTCCCTTTTCAATTACTATTTACACAAAATATTGTACACT
>NZ_RHOW01000101.1 GCF_003946215.1 Lapidilactobacillus mulanensis | reverse complement strand
GATGTCCTATTTATTTCGGCAAATAAAAACTGGTATTAGTTTTACCAACACCAGAAAGTGTAGACCCGCATTAATTAGAAATATTAAATCTCATTATGCTAGCGATGTCGCTAATTGAAGAGCCACCATCGGATCTGCGGCAGAAATCAGATAAACCACTGAGCCTTTGCTCCACGCGATCGTATTCATTCGTGCACTCGCATCGCTAGAGACATAAAAGTCAACGGCACCATGTACATCTGGAATCGGTAATGTTTCCGTGTGCAGCCATTTAACGGTATTCTTTGCCAGAGATTCACCGTTTTCACCATTGACATTGGATGCCCGTACAACTAAAGACCAGCGCCCTTCCAGCCAATTAATATAGACTGAACCAGCAGCACCTTCCTTAGTCGCAGTGATGCCTGTACCTAAATCAATCGCCGGTAGCCCAGATTGTGGTGCTTGATAATCGATTGTACTTTGCGCAGCACTTGCCGAAGGATAAGTTTTTTTCTGCACCGTTACAAAAGAAGTTTGACCATTCAAATAGTTATTGTTGATCGCGACTTCTTGATCACTCGCAAAATAAGAAATAGTGTAATTGCGAACATCACCCGTATAGCTTACATTCAGAGACTTGCCAGACGCGACAGGGACAGTCTGTGGCAATTTCTCGTTTGAGAATGCCCCGGCCAATTGCTGATTAAGTTGCTCAATGCGACTTAAACTACTACTATCATTTGTTGAAGATGATTCCGATTCGCTACTCTTTGAGGAACTAATTGTAGAAGATGAGCTTTCCTCAACACTACTGCTAGAACTACTTTCAGATTTTTTACTTGATTGACTACTTTTCTCAGTTTTCTGACTTGAATCCTTTGATTCCAATGCACTTTTACTTTGGCAACCCGCACCAAACAACATAATTGCTGCCAATGATAAAATGAGCCATTTACTTTTTTTCATCACTAATTCCTCCCATCCCACGATTAAAGATTAGCACGAAACCACTAAAAGCCGAAACGTTTACACTTGATTTAAGAATAATTTATGACCTTCTTTTATCATTTGTTTAAATAAAAATATCCTTGATAAATGTTGTGTTAACATTTATCAAGGATATTTTGTTGTTATCACTCAACTGCCGGCTACTGGAATCGAACCAGCGACCTCCGCTTTACGAGGGCGGCGCTCTACCGACTGAGCTAAACCGGCAATGACCCGTACGAGATTTGAACTCATGTTACCGCCGTGAAAGGGCGGTGTCTTAACCACTTGACCAACGGGCCATCAAAAAATCGTCTATTTAACCAAAAAAATCGGTCCGAAAGACCGATTTGGCTAACTCCGGTTGTCAGACTCGAACTGACGACATCTTGATTAACAGTCAAGCGCTCTACCAACTGAG
>NZ_RHOW01000100.1 GCF_003946215.1 Lapidilactobacillus mulanensis | reverse complement strand
TGAAGTGCTTCATAATTGTTAGACAAACAGTCTAATGATTGTGAGGCACTTTTTGTATGGTCAAATATAATCCCGAGTTAAAAGCACAAGTCGTCGGTCAATTTCTTAATGACAAAATGAGCGTTGTTGAACTTGCTCAGAAGTACCGTGTACCTAAACGTCAGATTCAGTATTGGATTCAGCGGTATCGCTTAGGCGGCATCGAAACGCTAAAGCGAAAGGCAAATAAGCGAAATTTTTCTACTGATTTCAAACTAAGTGTGATAGACTACTACCAAACTCATGATGAGTCTTTAGCTGCTGTCGCCACAAAGTATGATATTTTAGCCTGCCAAATTAGTGTTTGGCGAACTGGATTTAATCGTGATGGCGTTGAAGCTTTACGGTCTCATCAAAAAGGTAGGCCAGCCAAAGTGAAACGGAAGAAGAAATCAACATCATCTCCAGAAAAACAAAACGAAGTTGAACGACTGCGTGCAGAGCTCATTCAAAAAAATAAAGAGTTATACGAAACAAGGTTAGAAAATGATATTCTAAAAAAATCAATGGCTCTGTTCGGACCTTCAAAGGACGACGCAAAACACAAATAGTTGATCAGATCAGAGCTGACCAAGCTAAGCTTCCAAAGCCTGAACGTTATAAAATCGGAGATATCCTTAAGGCCATTGGCCTTAAGAAAGCAACTTATCATGACGAGCGTAAACGAATTAGTAATCGTGATGACAAGTATGCAAGTGTAAAAGAGAAAATTATTGAAATCACGAATAGTGGGAAATATCGAGGACGTTTAACCTATGGTTATCGCCGTGTTCAGACTGAACTGGTCAAATTGAATATTCATCTAGCAGATACCGTTGTTCGTCATTTAATGAGTGAATTAAACGTTCAAGTCAACCTATATAACCGACATAAGAATGGAAAATATTCGTCGTATAAAGGTACTGTTGGTAAAGTTGCAGCTAATATTTTAAACCAGGATTTCAGTAAAACCAACCCATATGAGGCGCTTCATACCGACGTGACTCAAGTTCGTTTAGGAAACAATGAATGGGCTTATATCTCGGTTATCACCGATGAAGCAAGTAAAGAAGTTCTCGCATTTCAAATTAGTGACAGTCCAAATCGCCAATTAATTATGAATACCCTTGATGAATTGATCATTAAACTCCCCAAGCATGTTAAACCAATTGTTCATTCGGACCAAGGTTGGCAATATCAGCTCAACTATTATACGCAAAAGCTTGCAGATAATGACTTTATTCAAAGTATGTCTAGGAAGGGCAATTGTCATGACAATGCGCCCGTTGAAAGTTTCTTCCACATTTACAAGACAGAATGTTTGAGTGGACTTCCACCATGCCAAGATCTTGAGGAACTAAGTCATATTTCAAAAGACTATATAGATTGGTTTAATCATCACCGAATTTCTACGAAAACAAAAGGTATGTCCCCTTGTGAATACCGAGAACATACCTTAGCTGCGTAAAACTATTTATTTTTGTCTAACTTTTATGTTGCACTTCA
>NZ_RHOW01000010.1 GCF_003946215.1 Lapidilactobacillus mulanensis | reverse complement strand
GTATAGCGGGAACCTTTTCTTCCCATAAAAAACTCCTTCCTAAGTGTACAAGCTTTGATTATTTGCTCGTCTACTTAAGTAGGAGTATAGCCCCGAAAAAATCGGGCTGCTTTTCATATTTCTCAATATTTAATTGATCTCATCAAGATGATTATAATAAACGACCTCAATACCTTCATCCGTCAGCAGAATCTTAGTCACGCTCGCGTTTTGCGGCGAAACCGTCGTATCAAATTGACCCGCACCAAATTTTTCAACAATACTGCGAATCGTGGTGCCATGACTGACCAACAAAACATTATCGCCGTTCAAATTCTGTTCGCGCAACATCTTAAAGCCCTTGCCCAAACGCGTCCAATATTGCGTCGCTGTTTCGGCATCGTGGAAGGGATCGATATCGTTCATGAAATCCTTCGATGCATCGATACTGTATTTCGAAATGATCTCCTTGAAATTCCGAGCACCATGAGGAGCACCAACAGAATACCAAGTCTTGGCAGAATCATCACCCTCGAAATAACCGTAGAAAACCTCGCGGAAAAATTGTGTCGTCGTATAGGGAACGACCGTGTTCATATTTTTGCCGAGAATGATCTCACAGGTGTGCATTGCGCGCGTTGTATCCGAAGAGTAGGCATGAGTGAAGGTCAGGTGTTTCAAACGCTGTGCGGCGTCTTGAGCGCCTTGAATACCAGCGGGCGTCAAGGGCGAATCTGACCAACCTTGCATCTTATTAAATTTATTGAAATAGGTTTGACCATGACGTACCAGATAAACTGTAATTGTTTTCATAGATTTAATTCCTTAAGGTTTGTAATGACCGCTTTCGACGTCGATGATGAATTTCTTCAAGTGTTCGAAATAGACTTCGGGATTGTCGATCATATGATGATGACCGCCATCTGGTGTTGTTTCCAAACGGGCATTCGGAATTTGTTGCGCCATCCGCAACGCTGAAGATAACGGCATCGTTTCGTGCTGACCAAATGTGAGCAGTGTTGGGACAGTAATGTTGTGGATCTGCTTACGCAAATCGAATTCCTTCAACTTACCAGTAACAACGAATTCATTATCACCTTGGAAAGCATTGTAAACGGGTGTTGCCATTGTCGAAATCAAATGACTGATGGCAGGTGGTTGGCGACGATCCACATAACCACGATTTAAAACGTCGACGTATGATTGATACTTTGGATCATCCCAGTTGCCATCTTTTTCACAGCGTTTCATGTAAGAAACAGCTTCGACGGACAGAGCTTCTTCACGAACCTTGTTAATATGAACGACATATTCAGCAATGTTGTCGATCATACTCGAAATAATCGCGCCCTTGAGATGTTTGCCATACTTGAGCGCGTATTGCATTGTCAACGCGCCACCCCAAGATTGACCGATCAAGTAAAAATGATCTAGGCCCAACTTTTGGCGAACTTCTTCAACTTCACCGAGATAATAGTCGTTAGTCAAATATTTTTCGGCAATTTTAGGATCACTGTAATCGGGTTGGTCAGAATAAAATGAACCTAATTGATCATACATGTGAACTTGAACACCGATATCGGCAAGCTTTTCGCCGAAGTTTTCCCAGTATTCATGAGTGCCACCAGGGCCGCCGTGCAAGCAGAGTAGGTGAATGTCGCCTTGACCCTGCGTGTTGGTCCAGAGGTGGTAGCCGTTATCTAATGTTAAAATCGTTGTTCCTTGTTTCATATAGCCACCTGGTTTCTTTTTATTATTCACACTCATTGTATCATTATCGCGCTTACAAGTGGCGGTAAGTGTTAGGATTTTATGCGGTTCCGGCGAAATTTGTGGTGGGAACTGGGAAACTGCTGTGGGGACGGCTGCAGGATTTCCAAAGTACGGAAATTCTTCCGCCTGAAATATGAGCTCCGGAAAACCGCCGGATCTCACATTTCCCCATTTTGTAAATTCGCAAAAATCGCTCATTAACAAAATTACCACTGCAGTCCCAATTCCCACCACAAATTTCGCCTCGTCTATTCAGAAGAGCTCGATAATATTTATTGCATGATATTCTTTGTTATTTAGAGCAAAGGCTACCTTATAATCAACTTCCAGGAACCCTGCTATTCAGTTCCTACACTAAACAAAATAAGTTTAGGTCGAAAGTGCTGGGGCAGGCAGTCGTGGCAGTGACAACCATGTTGGCGGGCCGCTTTTGCCCGCCTTACATGGTGGATCGATTTGAGACTCGGCGGTTTTCCGAGGCTCAAATCGAAGCTTCAAGCCTTTCGCGAACTTCGAAAGGCTTGGAGCGGTCCCACAGCCACAGACTGCCTGCCCCAGCACTTTCGACCGCAGGTAGATAAGAATCTTTCATATTTCAAGTCAGTAAGCTGTAGTCTACTTCAAAATATGTTTAATTTTACGCTCTTCATCAGAACTAAACGCCAAATTCTGGCCAGCTTCAATATTCGAGAGCAGATTTCTTTCGCTGGTAGTCCCAATGATCACGCTGGCAACGCTCTGATCGCGCAACAGCCAAGTCAACGCCATCTGCGCTAATGTTTGGTTGCGTTCTCGGGCAATCGTGTTCAACTGATTCAATTTCTGAACAACGGCATCTTTACCATTTTTAAAAATATCGGTGTTCGACCAGTGAATTGGGAAATCTGCGGGAATACCGCCTAAATAGCGGTCGGTTAATAAGCCTTCTGAAAGTGGGCCGTAAGCGACCAAGCTGCGATTATGTTGCTTGAGGGTATCCATCAGGCCATCTTCGTAAACAGCAGGCCGCAACATGTTATAGGAAGCTTGGTTGACGACGAAGGGGACGTGATAATCTTTCAGCATGGCGATCATCGTGTCCGTTTGCTCGGCGTCATAATTACTAATGCCGATATATAATGCCTTGCCAGATTGAACGACTTGCGCCAATGCCTGGGCAGTTTCTTCTGGGTCCGTTTCTGGATCGGGTCTGTGACTGTAAAAAATGTCAACGTAATCCATTTGCAGACGCTCGAGAGAATGATCGATGCTTTGCAGAATGTTTTTACGTGAATTGAAGTGCTGATAAGGGCTGGGTCCCATTTCAAAACCGGTTTTAGTGGTGACGACCAATTCATCACGATAGGGTTTCAAATTGTTTTGATAAACGCGGCCGAATAATTTCTCGGCGGAACCTAATTCTGGTTTACCATAATTGTTGGCAATATCGAACGAAAAAATACCGTGATCGAATGCGGAGAGGATGATTTTTTCGCGGTCCTCAAAGGGGTCTTCACTGCCATAATGGCGCCATAAACCTAATGTGATCACAGGCAGCTGCAATCCAGTGTCGCCGACGCGGCGAATGGGCAGTTGTTCGTAACGGTCATCTGCTGCTGTATACATAATTATAACCTCCGGAAAAATTGAAATTTTTATTTAGCATAGGAACTGATCTGCGTTCACTTCAATTGTAAGAGTTATTTAGAGTGGGGTCAAAATAAAATGCCTCTTTGAGTGAGCCTTGCGGACTAGACATTCATGTTTCACAAGTGGCATAATCTAATGATACTGATTTGGAAGTGAACGCATGACTGATTTATTGGTGGCAATTTTCGGTTTCTGGGGTGGTGTCGCGCGCTTGTATGGCACGCAATTGTTGGGTTCACCTTGGAACACCTTATTAATTAATTTGTTGGGCGCCTTTTTGTTGCCGTTGTGGAACAATTTCTTCGGCACACGCCTGGTCAAAAATCGTAAGTGGCTACTGGTGGGTGTGGGGACTGGATTTTTCGGTGCCTTCACCACTTTTTCTAGCTTTTGTTTAGACTTCGTGAAGCTGATGATGGCCGATCGACAAGTAACCGCCATTTTGTATTTGATCATTAGTATGATCGGCGGAATTTTAGCAGCCTGGTTGGGAACGACTTTGGCGCAACGTTTAGAAATGAAAGTGATGGATTTCTGATGACGAATTGGGTGATTGTTGGCTTAGGCGCCAGCGTTGGTGCGGTTGCACGATATCGCTTCACCGACTTGTATAAAAAGTTGCGGCCACAAACCGGCTTCCATGCGACCTTGTTGATCAATTTGTCAGGCGCGTTTTTGTTGGGATTATTATTTGCCTTAACGATTTCAGTTGGCTGGTATGCATTTCTAGGCGTCGGCTTCTGCGGTGGTTGGACTACTTTTTCAACTTTAAATAGTGAAGTCAGTGGGCAATTGGCACAACAAAAAATGCGACGCGCATTCTGGTATGTCGCCGCAAATTATGGGCTGGGCTTGCCCTTGTGTGCGCTTGGTTGGTGGTTAGGGCAGCTACTCGTGTGAGTGCGCTGTGCAGCGCGTTTTCGGATGTGATAGAATGGAAGCATTAATATTAGGAGGACGACCATGAATCGTAAATCAATTATCACAGGGATCACCACACTGATCGGCTTTTTGGTGGGACTCTATGTACACAACATTTTTGTTTACACGATTGTCGGACTCGCAGTCGGCTATTTGATCGTCTTTTGGATTCCCTCGATCGTTGCATGGAAGCAACGGAAAAACCGCCACAAGTAAGCAAAACTCGCCATATTTTGACGCATAAATTTAAGCTAAATAAGCACTAAAAAATAGACGTTATTGAACGATTGTGATAAACTTGTTCAATACGTTTTTTAGAGTGTGGAAAGCAACGGGTTGAAATTATTGGCTAAGCCGCCAACAACTTAAAATCCTGCACTTGGATTTCAAGTTGTTGGTGCTTAGACACTAATTTCAGTTGCTTGGAACACGTTTTAATAAGAGTGTTGTGTAGCACGTTTCAATGAGAGTGTCATGTAGCACGTTTCCGTCCAGTGCAATTAGCACGTTGAATTTCAGCAAAGGTTGTGGGAGATTGTCAGATTCACGAGAACCGATTCGTAATTCGCAGGCAGCAGAACAGCGGTATTTAGATGATGTGATCCAGAAGATCCGCCGAGCAGAAAAAAAGGCACAATCTTCGATCGACCAAGCCGAAACGGACAAGCAGTCGATCAACAAGCAGTACAGTGAAGAGGTCAGGCTGAATTTTGGTGATGATGGGACGAGTTTAGAAACCGCATTGTCGATTCATCAGCAACAACAAATGTTGGCCGAGCGCGAAAATAGTTGGCAAGCCTCAAATAAACGGTTGACGATTTTGCGTCGTTTGATCGGCAATCCTTATTTTGCGCGTCTTGATTTCCAAGAGCATGGTGAGCCTAAGAAAGAAACGATTTACATTGGCTTGAGTTCATTTACAGATAAGAACGATAAGTTTCTGATTTACGATTGGCGCGCACCGATTTCATCGATTTATTATGATGGCAAGCTGGGCGATGTGACTTATCAGACGCCTGATGGTGAGCAATCAGTCAACATTTCGTTGAAGCGTCAATTTTTAATTAAAAAAGGTCAAATCGATTCGATGTTTGACACCACGGAAACAATTGGCGATCAAATGTTACTCGAAGTTCTGGGTGAGAAGTCTAGCACGCAGATGAAATCGATCGTAACCACGATTCAAAAAGAACAAAATAAAATTATTCGCAACACCAAAGCCGATTTATTATTTGTGCAAGGGGCTGCGGGTTCAGGGAAAACCTCGGCAATTTTACAACGGGTCGCTTATTTGTTGTATCGTTATCGCGGTAATTTGACGTCTAGCCAAGTGGTCATGTTCTCGCCCAATCAATTGTTCAACGATTATATCGAGAACGTTTTGCCAGAGTTAGGCGAGCAGAACATGGTCCAAATGACTTATCAGCAATTTGTTGGCCGTCGTCTACCTAATTACACGATCATTAATCCGGCTGCCCAATTCGAGGTGCCACAAACAGAGACGGCTAAGAAAATCTCGCGTGTGAAGACGGACTTGAAGTTCTTCAAGGTTTTGCAGAAATACAGTCGTTTGTTAGAAACTGGCGGGATGTTTTTCCGCGACTTGAAGTTCCAAGACAAACCTTATATTACGAAAGAAAAAATTTCAGAGATCTATTATAGTTTCAACGAAAATTATCACTTGGCTAATCGCGTGGATGCCACCAAGGAACGATTGGTACAGCTCCTGAATAATCGCGTACAACCCGAATTGCACAAGTCTTGGGTCTCGAAACAAATTGAGAATATGGATCAGGAACAGTTGCAAGCCATGTATTCAAAAGCAGATCAAGAATTCAATTCTAGCGATGATGAATACAACTATCTGGCCCGCAAAATAGTGACTAGTTCATTGAAGCCAGTTAATCAAGGCATCAATCGAATGCGTTTCTTCAATATTAATAAACAATATCTCCATTTTCTCGCACAGGTTCCGCAACTCTTGAATTTGAGTGACTATGGATTGACTGCGGAAGAATGGCAGCAGGAGTTGGCAGCAACGCAGGAAAGATTCAAGGCGCACACGATCGAGTTAGATGATGTCAGTCCTTACTTATTCTTGTTTGATTTGATCACGGGCAAGCGCGGCGATCGCACGATGCGGTTTGTTTTCATCGATGAAATTCAAGACTACACTTCCTTCCAACTTGCTTACTTGCAGTTCCAATTTCCGAAAGCTAAATACACGATGTTGGGCGATTTAAATCAGGCCATCTTCACCTCGTCTGACAGCCGCTCATTGCTAAGTCGCGTGCAAAAATTATTCGATCGCGATAAAACCGAAGTTGTGCAGTTGACGCGTTCTTATCGTTCAACGAAACAAATCACCGAATTTACGCGAGCAATTTTGAAAAATGGGCAAAAAATCGATACCTTCGAACGAATCGGTGACTTACCCAACGCGATTATTCGTGACGATCAAGATGAATTAGCCGAGCACTTGTTGGCGCAGCTGAAGAGCAATGATGAACGCAAAATCACAACGGCGATCATTTGCAAAACGAAACGCGAAAGTGAAATCGTGACCAAGTTCTTGCAGACGCGCGACTATCCCGTCACCATGATCCGTTCAGAAAACCAGCGTTTAGCTGCAGGCACACTTGTGATTCCTGCTTATTTGGCAAAAGGACTCGAATTCGACGCAGTTATCTTGTGGAATCTTTCGGCAGATAATTATGCCGATGAAGACGAACGTCAATTGGTTTACACCATCGCGTCGCGGGCAATGCATCGATTGACGATGCTAGCCGAGAATGAATTAACACCGATTTTAGCAAATGTGCCGGCGCAATTATACGAACGACAATAACGCTGTAATTTTGGAATTTTCTCAAAATAGCGATCTTGGAGTTAATTAGCATGAATTTACCGAATAACTATAATTATTTTACGCGTCAAGAATGGGCGACTTTCCACGGGCGCAATCAATTGAACACGGTCACGGCTGACGAGTTGGCGCAAATAGCTGCTCTCAATGACCGCATTAATCTAGAGGATGTGCAGGAGATTTACGTGCCTTTGCGGCATTTGCTGCATATTTATTTGCGCCGTTATCAACAATTGGTTCACGACAAAGCCGATTTCATGGATAATGAGCCGCACCAAACACCATTTCTGATCGGCATTTCTGGAAGTGTGGCGGTTGGTAAAAGTACAACGGCACGTTTATTGCAATTGTTACTGAGCCGTTCTTTTACCGATCACAAGGTACAATTGATCACGACCGATGGTTTTTTGTATCCGAATGCCGAGTTGAAACGGCAAGGACTCCTTAAACGCAAGGGTTTTCCCGAGAGTTACGATATGGAGCACCTACTGACGTTCTTAGATCAGGTTAAAAGTTGCAAGCCCCAAATTCACGTCCCGCGTTATTCTCACCAGATTTATGACATTATCCCCAATGGTTATGATGTGGTCGATCAACCGGATATTTTGATCGTCGAGGGAATTAACGTGTTGCAATTGCCAAGTAATCAGCAGTTGTATGTGAGTGATTATTTCGACTTTTCGATTTATGTGGATGCCGATCCTGATCTGATCGAGACGTGGTATTTGGATCGATTCAAGGTTTTGCTCGACACCGCGTTTACCGATCCGGATAATTATTATTATCAATATGCGATCGGGGATCGTGATGACGCGTTGAAAATGGCGGATAAGGTTTGGCGTGAAGTTAATTTGAAGAACCTGGACGAATATATCTTGCCAACGCGTAACCGCGCGGATTTGATTCTGCATAAAACGGATCGTCATTTGATCGACACGGTGGGTTTGCGGAAATATTAGGGTTTTTGTGGTTTAAGACAAAACATTTAGGGCGAAATCGGTCAGATGTGACCGATTTGGGGAATATAATCTACCTGCGGTCGAAAGTGCTGGGGCAGGCAGGTCTGTGGCTGTGGGACCGCTCCAAGCCTTTCGAAGTTCGCGAAAGTCTCGAATCGATCCACCATGTAAGGCGGGGAGAACCATCCCGCCAACATGGTTGTCACTGCCACGACTGCCTGCCCCAGCACTTTCGACCTAAACGTATTATGTTTAGTGTAGGATTTGAATTGATGGGTTCCTGAAAACTGGATTATCAAGGTAGCCTTTGCTCTAAATAACAAAGAATGTTATGCGATAAACTTCAAATTTGGACCAAATGACATGCGGTAAATATTATCGAGCTCTTCTGAATAGACTAGGCGAAATTTGTGGTGGGAACTGGGACTGCAGTGGTATTTCTGTTAACGAGTGGTCTTTACGAGTTTACAGAAAGGGGAAATGTGAGCTCCGACGGTTTTCGGAGCTCACATTTCAGGCGGAAGAATTTCCGGTCTTTGGAAATCCTGCAGCCGTCCCCACAGCAGTTTCCCAGTTGCCGCCACAAATTTAGCCGAAACCGCACAAAATCCACCTAAAATATAGATTGATTTTTAACCAAGTAGCACATATTTACATTCCCACCAAAAATCGTTATGATTAATAAGATAACTACCTGAATGAACCACCTGAACTCAATCAAAAAAATAGGAGCGTGACAAACATGGCGCAAGCCGACTTGAAAGATGTCGACAAAATTATCGTTCTCGATTACGGGAGCCAATATAATCAGCTGATCACTCGCCGTATTCGCGAATTTGGCGTTTATTCTGAACTGCTACCAAACACGATCACGGCCGCTGAAGTGAAGAAGATGAATCCTAAGGGAATTATTTTTTCTGGCGGACCAATGAGTGTTTATGATGAGGGCGCCTTTAATGTGGATCCCGAAATTTTAACGTTGGGCATTCCGATCTTGGGCATTTGTTACGGCATGCAGTTATTGGCATACAAGATGAATGGCAGGGTTGAACCTGCCAACAATCGTGAGTATGGCAAGGCAGATATTACTGTGACGGATCCAGAGACACCGCTTTTCAAGGGGTTGCCAACTGAGCAAACGGTCTGGATGAGTCACGGCGATTTAGTGCGTGAATTACCAGCCGGTTTCCACGTCGTTGCCACGAGTAAAAATGCGCCGATTTCTTCTTTTGCTAATGATGAGAAGAAAATGTACGGTATTCAATTCCATGCCGAAGTTCGAAATACAGAATATGGGAATGATATTTTACGTCACTTTACTTTTGACGTTGCCAACGCCGAAGCTAATTGGTCGATGACTGATTTTATCGATCAACAAATCGAGAAGATCCGTGCCACTGTCGGTGATAAAAAAGTATTGCTCGGTTTATCCGGCGGTGTCGATTCGAGTGTTGTCGGTGTCTTGCTCCATGAGGCAATCGGCGATCAGTTGACGAGTATTTTCGTCGATCACGGTTTGTTGCGCAAGGGTGAAGCTGATCAAGTCATGGCGAGCCTCGAGGGTAAATTCGGCCTCAATATTATTAAGGTGGATGCCAAGGCACGTTTCATGAACAAGCTTGAAGGCGTCAGTGATCCCGAACAGAAGCGGAAAATTATCGGCAATGAATTTATTCAGGTCTTTAATGACGAAGCCACAAAACTCGATGGTATCGATTTTCTCGCACAGGGAACCTTGTATACCGATGTAATCGAGAGTGGTACTAGCACCGCGCAGACAATCAAGTCACATCATAATGTCGGCGGCTTGCCCAAGGATATCCATTTCCAATTGATCGAACCACTGCGGACTTTATTTAAAGATGAAGTGCGTGATCTCGGCGAAAAATTGGGCATGCCTAGTGATCTCGTTTGGCGTCAACCATTCCCAGGTCCTGGCCTTGGAATTCGGGTTATCGGTGCAATTACCGAAGATAAATTGGAAATTGTCCGCGACAGTGATTTAATTCTTCGCGAAGAAATTAAAAACGCTGGTCTCGAAAGAGAAGTTTGGCAATACTTTACGGTTTTACCAGGCTTCAAATCCGTCGGTGTCATGGGTGACGGTCGCACGTACGATTACACCGTCGGCATTCGCGCGGTCACTTCGATCGATGGCATGACCGCCGACTTCGCACAGATTCCATGGGATGTTCTCCAGAAGATCTCGGTGCGAATTGTCAACGAAGTCGCACACGTTAATCGCGTCGTGTATGATATCACGAGCAAGCCACCAAGCACGATCGAATGGGAATGAAGTTTTAAATATTGTATCTGTTTCAGTCAATCTGTATCAGCTTAAAATGCTGATTTGATTGGCTTTTTTTGTTTTATAAGTACGATACAAATTGATATAATTTGATGCTTATACGGTACCGTTGACGGTACAAGATTTTATTTGTGTTTTGTACCGTCAAAATCGTGTAAATCCTTGCCAACATTGGAATACAATTCAAGTGATTCAAATGCAGTTGGCCGAGTGTAATCGGCGGTCATTTGCAAATTTCTGTGTCCCAACCAATGCATAACTTCTATATCAGCAGAAGTCGACGCCATGCCCTTGGTCGCAAAATAGTGTCGCAGCATATGAGGTGTTATTTGCATGTCTGATGCGTCGTTGATACGCTTGGTTAATTTATTGGCGTAATAAGGGTGCAGTGGACTACCTTTTTCGTTCAGCCAGAGCCAATGATCATTAGCGTTGATGTTATTCCTCTCTCTGATATTGTCAGACGTTGTGATTGCGTACCTGATGTTCTTGATAATTTCACCAGTAACCCACAGTGTGCGATACGAGCTTTGTGTTTTAAGCGTTGTTCCGTTCAATTCGTCAGCAGTGCGTTGCAAGTCTATTTTGATCGCGCACCTTTCTTCACCGGTATTTTTATCGGTCTCGAATTTGAACGAGCTTGTTCTTAATCCCATCAATTCACCACGACGTTCACCAAGACAACCGATATAGACCAATGACAGCATATACTTATCGAGAATATTCTCAGCTGTATCAATCCATTTTTCATAGTCTGTTGTTTGGATCGTCAGATCTTTGGCTGCACGCCCCTGAATCAGCATGCCTTTTAGTTTATTCTTAGGTATAACGTCTTCATATTCTGCGTTGTTCATGATTGCAAGCATAACTGAAGTGATTGTTCTTATGGTTGATTTTGCCAGATTTTTTATCGCCAAGCCGTCCAGAAACGACTGAAAACTTGACCGAGTAACGTCGCTTAAATAGGTATTACCAAAAACAGGTTTAAGGTAGCCCTTATAGAAATTGGTTGAGTTTTTGCGAGTGGATTCCTTCCATATTTTCAACTTAATTTTACGGGAACTCATTCGTTGCCAGTACTGATCAACTGTAACTTTTTGTGATGTAATTGCGCCGATGTTACCCGTGGCTAAATCAGCCTCAAACCTTTTCAAAATGATGTCTGCGTCACGCCAAGTCTTTAATCCTGATTTTGTGAACTCGTCGGCTTTTCCTAAACTATTTTTAAATCCACGTCTAACGCCGTATCGTTTGCCCTTGGCTGTCTGATACTCATAGATATTCGGGTGGTTCTTAACTGGCGTCCAATTTCTCATAATGATCAAATCTCCTAATTTGTGTACATATTGCAGAATAATACAAACGTATGTTCTTTTTGAAATTAAAAAAATAAGCCATTAGGCACGGTGCTTGCGAAAACTATCGATGTTGATCACATTATCGGTTCCACGTCTTAGTAATTTATTTATCACCTTCATATCTTTTAACGACGTTTGATATTCTCCTTCATTATGTGGAATCATCAAATCAAAGGCGAAGAATCCAGGGTTGTCTAAATCTTTTCGCAATCTGTTGATTAGTTGTTCATAAGTCATAAATTCATTGCCATATTGCCTATCTATTCTCAGTATATTATCGCTATCCATGCTGGTGCCTCCAATGTTTATTTGTTTAATCCCCATCCGAGAATCGAACTCGGATCGTCACCAGAGTGGGGACGTTGATTAGTTTAGAGTTACATCAACGGTTTTATCATTCCAAAAAGATGTTTGATATTGTAATTTCAATTTGGCATCTTTCTTAGCTTGACCTACCATATTTCCAGTAACGGTGGCATCTTTATCAAGCGTTCCACTATTTAAAGTATCCTTATTGTATTCTTCATTGATGAGAATTTCGTTAAGGTCAGTTGAGTTGCCATCAGCATTCAACTTAAAATCATATGGGTTATAATCTTGCTTTTCAGCGCTTTTATTAGTAATTGTTACATTAACAATTACATACTGTTTTCCACTATCTGGCGTGTCCATATCGTCACCGTCCCAGAATTTAACGCTATTTACTTTAAATGAATAACCCTTGTAAGTAGCAGTTTCTCCAACTTTGTATGAATCTTTTAATTCTGCTTCTGATTTTTTAGAAGAACTTGATTTTTTAGTCTCCGTAGTTTTTTCAGATGAATCTTTAGCATCACTATCATCGTTGCCGCCCATTTGTGATCCAACGATTGCTACCACAATCACAACTAAAATCCAGAACCATACACGTTTGTAGAAAGGTTTCTTCTCCTTTACCGTATAGGTTTTGCCATCGTCCCCTGTGATTTGTTTCTTTGCCATAATATATTCCTCCCATACCAGTTATCTGGTATAATTTATTTTGTAATAAGTAATACTTAAGTCTCTGTGCCAGCGGAGGCTTTTTTATTTGCTGTTTCTTCAATACAATTTACTTGATATTATTTCATTTTTTATTTTGAAGTTGTTGTGCTTTAGTGATTCGTTTTAGGAATTTTTCTTTATATTCATCGTATCGATATTGACCCATTTCGGTATTGATATATGACTCCAACACATTGATTTCTTGACTATATTGTTTAAGTTTACGCGAATCAATTGCAATGCGTTCAGTAATCAGGGCGCGTAAAAAGCGATTTTTGCCTTTAGCCTTGAGCAATAGGGGAATGAGTATTCCTATAGACTTTTCAGGTTCACCTTGTTTACCCAATTTCTCTGCCGCAAAATAAGGCCTACTAATTTTGTCGTATGCCTTTTCTTCTGTTATTTCTTGCCGTAATTTTTTGGCGTCGTCAGCCATTCCCAAAACTTCGTCTTGCTTGGCATAATTTTCTATCCGTTCATGGTACAACTCATTGTTTTTGGCGTTCTCTTCGGGCGTGTGCCAGTTGTTGCGGTGTTTTTCAATGAATTTAAAATTTTCTGATAAAGCAATCTTGCCTAGTTCAGTTAGTTGTCCAGACGGTTCGATATAACCGAGTGTTAATAGCCGTTGTCGTTCCGCTCCAAAGTCTTTAACATAGTTTCTTTCAAAATATAATGGAATGGCTCTATTTCTATTCCAATATTTATCCAGCCACCAAAGCATGATAATGTTGCCGATTGTCACCTCGCCATTATAAACAACATTATCGGACCAAGGATAGATTGCGTTCGGATTAATCTCTGCCATAGGATAGTTATTGATTGTCATTTTGGCATCAATTTCTCTATTTTTCTCAAAATAGTCAACCTTTTCTACAGGATTATCTTTAGATTTATCTTCAGGCTTTTTATTACCGAACAAAAAAGAAATTAACCCCATTGTTATTCCTCCACTTTTTCAACGACATCTTGAACCATAAAATAATAAGTATATGGAATCTCGAAATTATCTAGGAAATTAATAATGTTAAAATCACGAATCTCAATACCCGTCGAATTCATATAGTACCTAATCAGTAGGCTAATTGCTCCGCTGTTGGCTTCGTTCTCCACCTTCAAGTAAGTTACATAGCTACTGTCCAGATAGGCTGCAGGGACGTCGCCAAGGACGTTGTGCGTCAGCTCGTGAGCAACTAGAAAGTTAGAAAAAGGTTCGCTGACTTTTTCGTTGATGAAGATAGCTTTTTGGATTGGATCAGAAAGCCCAAGATAAGCGTCTGGTAATTTGTCTGTATAGCAGATGTCGATGCCTAATGATTCGCATATCGTTTCTGGATCTTGTCCGGACAGTTTATCAGTGTCGATAAGGAATTCGTCAAGCGTTTCGTATAACGCCATGGGCGATCACTCCTTATCGTCTTTTTTGTCGTGTTGAACTCGATTGCGTCCTTTGCGCCAGTAGTAGCCTTCAAGAAGACTTTTAACGGCTTCCTGAGCTTCATCTGAGACTGGTTCTTCACGGTAAGTTAGCTGGCCTTGATCGAGTATTCGATGTAAGTCCTTAGTTTCCTGGTTGGTTGCATCTTTGGGCGTGTTATTAATACCAAGAAGATAATCAACGGTTACATTGAAATAATTAGCTATTGCAACAAGGGTTTCTTGATCAGGTTGTCTTTTACCTTGTTCATATGAAGCAAGAGTTGTGGGAGCAAATCCAAGACGTTTTGCCGTCTCGACTTGAGTTTCACGTTTATTTTTTCGTAGTTCTTTGAGGCGTTCTGCAAACATATTTTTCCCTCCAGATATGATACTACTACACAATTTGTGTGGTTTAAATACAACAAAAGAAAATACTCAAAATGAGTAATTAATTGTTGACTATATACTCATAACGCGTTATTATATAAACATACCAATACTAAATGCGTATCGGAGGTGATATTGTGAGAAAATGGTTGAAGGATATACGTAAACAAAATAAGTTTACTCAAAACGACATGGCCGAATTTCTTAATATTCCGGTAACGACTTACGCTTCTTATGAACAAGGTAAAAGAACACCCAATGTGCGTAAGGCCGCTGAATTGTCGGAAAAGTTAAATGTTAAATGGACCATTTTTTTTGGAGTTGACGTACGCGATTCGAGTAATTAAACATCGAATAAACTATATCAATGTTAGGGAGGTGATCGCATGACACGAGAAGAAATGATCGAAGACATCATGGAATGGCGTCCGGATACTCGCAGATCAACATGGGAGCGTAAGAGCGAAAAACAGCTCAAAGCCAACTGGGTAATTCTAAACAGCATGGCTGATCGTGAAGCTGATGAAATATTGTCAAGCAACTGTTGACTATATGGTACCGGAAAACAACGTTTACATTCAACCGCAAACGTACACGAATACTGAAAGGAGGTGAATATTTTGAAAGAAATAGATATCAATCAAGAATTGAAGGATGCGCTAAATCGAAGCAATTGGACACAGACGTTACTAGCGACATCATTACATGTTACCAAGGGCGCTGTCACCAACTGGACGCTACGTGATAATATTCCAGACAAGATGTTGCTTGGATCAATGAGACTGCTTAATGATTATCGTTTCAGCCTTGCGGTTGCGGAATATTTAACGGGTGTTAAGACTTATTCGATCAAGCGGGTTGAAGATACACCGTACGCCAGATTTTTTAGCCAAGCTAAAGAAGAACACGATCGGCAAGATTTAGACCACGATTTCACGCTCCTAATGGGCAAACGTAAGGAAGACCGCACGCAAGACGATCGTAAAAAAATCGTCCATTACGCCAAAGAATTAAGCGAAGAAATTGAAGAAGAGAACAGCTTGTTGGCTGCGGTCATGGAAGACTGGGATTTGATAATTTGATGGGAGGCGAAAATTAATGCAGGCATCGGTTGAATTGAGTAATGATGACGTTAAAAAGATTGCTGCGGCTGTAATCACACTATTACCATCAGCACTTGACACAATACCCAAAAAAATAGAACCAGAAATGAATAAGAAACAAATTGCAAAGATGGTACTCGGATGTGATGTTAGCCAGATTGAAAAATTGGAAGATCTGGGGATGCCATTTGTCCTCACGGGAAACCACCATCGATACATTCCTGAAGATGTTCGCAAATGGAGAAGAAAACATCAAGAAGGTGATTGGGAATGATCAAATTTATTCGAAATTACTTTGCACTACCAGACGACATCTGGGGCGATCTGTTCGTTATCATGCTGATTATCGTTCCTGTGTTGGTAATTGCTAGCGAGGTGGTTACACATGCACTTTATTAAAACAAAAAAGACTCCCGCGTATTGGAGTACGCAGAAGTCAGTAACAAAGTAAAACATTTATACGGTAATTATATCAGAAAAGGTAGGTAAATGAAATGACTGTAATAACGCTTGAATCACTGTCTGTTCATAATTTTAAAGGCATTCGAGATTTCACGTTGGTGCCAAAAGGTAATGATAGTCAGATCTATGGCATGAACGCAACTGGTAAAACTACTATATTTGACGCGTTTACGTGGCTACTTTTTGGAAAAAATTCTGAGGAATCAAAACAATTCAACGTCAAACCACTTGATGAAAATGGCGACGAGGTGCTTGGCCTTGAGCCAGAAGTTGTTGCAACCATTGCTGTTGATGACAAGAGTATCACTTTAAAACGCGTGCTCACCGAAGTGTGGACGAAGCCGGCCGGTAAACTCGAAAAAGTCCGGAAGCCAGATAAAACAGTTCTCTATATCGACGATGTGCCACAAAAGGTCAAGGAATATGAAGACTACATCAACAGTCTGATCGATATGGATTCCTTCAAAACGCTTACGAATCCAGCAGCGTTTACCAATCTGAAATGGGACGTCCAGCGGTCAATCTTGATGAATCTTATTCCAGATATTGATGATCAGTCAGTCTTAGCTGACCACCCAGAATTGTCAGAGCTGGTCACTATTTTAGATAACAGTTCTGTCGAGGATCAGCACAAACGTATCAGTGCTCAAAAGAGCCAAATCAAAAAAGATATTGATGCCTTACCTGCAAGAATCGACGAAGCAACACGTGCAATTCCTGAAACCATCAAAACCAGCGATAAAGAACTGAATGAGATGAAGTCGACTTACGAGGCTGAAATCACTGACCGTAAAGCTAAAGCATCAATGCTCCAGCAAGATACTTCTGGTATTGAAACTCAGCAAAAGATTGCTGGTCTAAACGTAAAACTTTCTAAACGTGAATCGGAATTTCTTGGTGGCAAAAATCTTCAAATGTCGTCTTTGAGGAAAGATATCAATACCGCAGAGGACGAATATCGCAGTGCACAACGATCACTGCAAGAAATACAAGATAAGCTTAAACGGGTTACCAACGAGCTGTCTGATACAAAAGTACGCCACTCTGAATTAGCTAGTCAATATGTTGAAGCAGATAATCAGACGTTTGACGAACATGCTGAGCAGTGCCCGACTTGTGGTCAAAATTTACCGCCGGATAAAGTTGAGGAATCAAAAGAGAAATTTAATCAACAAAAATCAGTCAAGCTCGCACAGATTGCAAAAGTGGGGCAAGAATTTAGCAAAGATAAGATTGCAGAATTAACTGATCAAGTCTCAAAACTACAATTAGACGTTAAAAGCGAAATGGTCAAGGCGGCTACTACACAATCACACTACAAGAAGCTTAAGGCTGAGCTTGAGAGCCAAGAAAATGGCTTTGGCGATTTCCAATCAACTGAAATCTACACTCAGATTATTAATGAAATTGCTGAACTAAGAGCCAAACCAGATGACGCCCAAAATAATAGTGACGAAATTGAAAAGCTCGAAGCTGAAATAGCAGGTTACCGTCATGATATTGACAATATCGAGTCTGTTCTTCGTGATAAGCATGCAGCACGTGAACAGCGCAAGCGTATCACCGAACTGGAAGACCAAGATAAAGCATTGAAGCAGAAGTTCTCTGAGCTTGAAAAACAAGCCTATCTCATTGATCAATTCACCCGGGCCAAAGTTAACGTAATCGAAGACAAGTTAAACACTATGTTCCAGATGGTCAGCTTTAAACTATTCGAAAATCAAAAAAATGGTGAGTTAAAAGAAACCTGTGAAGCAACTGTTGATGGTGTGCCATTTAGCGACCTGAACAACGCTGCACGCATCAATGCAGGACTGGATATCATTAATACCCTAACTGATTATTATGGCGTCAATGTGCCAATTTTCGTCGACAACGCCGAATCAGTTAACGAGTTGATCAAGACAAAATCTCAGCAAATTAGTTTAATCGTTTCAACCGACAAAAAGATGAAAGTGGTGGCTTAACATGGAAAAAACATTTGAAACAAGCTTAGCTAAAATTAATAACACGTATGCACCAATGATTGCAGAACAACTGCATAACAACGGCATTGAAATGACGGAGTATCAGAATCAAGTTGTGCTTTCTGCAATTTCATCAATCAACGAAGTGGTTGCAAACGAAGGCTTGACGATTGGTCAAGTTGAGCAAGGTAATCTAACACAAATTCTATTGACTGTCGCTGCATTACAACTCAACGCAAGTGCGGATCCACGCGAAGTCTACTTCATTGTTCGCAACAAAAAAGATAAAAATGGGTCGCAGCATAAGATTATCGAAATGAATATTGAAGGCGACGGTAACGATGCTTTACTGGATCGGTTTGGTCGCAACATCAAAAACGTCTATCCATACTGGGTCGTCCGTGAGAATGATGAGTTTGATTATCCAAAGCATAAGGGACTGACTGTTGAGCCACCAGCGTGGTCCGAATCTGGTGTTGGCAAGGTTTTACATGTTGTTTATCCACTAGAGTATCAAGATGGAACGATCGATTATAAAATCGGCGAACGCGAAGACGTCAAGAAAAACCTGCTAGCACATGTGAGCCAAAACTTAATGTGGGACAAGAGCGGTGCTAAACAGCAGTTCATGGAAAAAACGGCTGATATGACGCTTGATGAAATCTTAGACAGTAAAGAGTTAGTTACACTTGGAAAAATTTCAGGAGCATGGTCTTCCCCTCAAGCACGCGAATCAATGATCATACGTAAAATCAGAAATAACATTGTCAAAAAGATTCCAAAGGATTTCTCAACTGGGTTCTTGGCACTCAAATATCAAGAGGCTGAGAGAACAGACATTGAAGACATGCGCAAGGACGTCACAGACAGTGCCAATCAAGAAGATTTTGAACGGGCTAAGTTAGCAACTGCCAACCAATCTTCACTAGAAGACGCGTCAGAAGCAGTGATTGAACGCCCTGAGGAAGTAGAAGAACAATCGCCAACAGAATCAGGCGAAACTCAACCAGATGAAGCGCCTGAAAGTATTGAAACGGAAACTAAAACAGTCGAGGTTCCATTCTGATGATTGGCATAACAGTATTTGGCTCAGGCAGTTCCGGAAATTGCTACTGTCTGGATAACGGTACCTCTCAATTGTTGATTGAGACCGGTATTCCGTATAAAAAAGTTGCGCCAAAGATGGGATTTGATTTTACACGCGTGACTGGAGTGCTGATCTCCCATGAGCACGGTGATCACTCTAAATACCTGAATCAGTTTTTGCAGCATACAAACTCAAACATCTATATGACTTCGGGGACAGCAGGCGTACTCAACATCGATGATTCATATAACTATCGTATCAAAGCTGTTAAACCACTTGTTGATACCGTGATAGGTGACTGGAAGGTAACACCATTCAGTGTTGAGCATGATGCTGCTGAACCGGTCGGCTTTTTGATTGAGAGTGGTGGTGACAAGCTGATTTATGTAACTGACACATACTACGTTAAATATAAATTTAAGGGCATAACTAGAATGATGGTCGAGATGAATTATTCAGCCGAGATCGCAGCTAAAAACACAACTGACGGCGTATTGAATCGGTCATTAGAAAAGCGAATACTGACATCACATTTTGAAATGGATAATTCATTATCATTTATCAAAGCTAACATGTCACTGACGCTTAGAGACGTCCTGTTGATCCATATCAGCAAGACTAACGGTGACCCTGAACTATTCCAACACAAGGTACAAGAATTGACTGGCGTGCCAGTTTATATCGCTAAATAGGAGGTGCCCGTGATTGGCAATATACAGACAGATACACACCACAATCTGGAAAGATGACTGGATAGGTGGTCTGTCTTTAGCCGACAAGAGCCTATGGCTCTATCTGTTGACTAATGACAGGACGACCCAATGTGGAGTTTATGATTTTTCCTGGCGTTATGCCACCTTTGAAACAGGAATCAGTCAAGAGTCGCTTAAAACAGCGTTACAGAAGTTTCAGGACGATGGAAAAGTTGTTTTCAACCCAAAAACCAACGAGATCATGATTGTTAATTGGCTGAAATATAATTCTGCCAGGTCACCTAAAGTTGCACCTGTAATTGACAAAGAGCTAAAAGAAGTAAAAACACTTGAATTTGAATCAGAAGTCATCAGGAAGTGTTTATCGTATCAATACCCTATTCGGACTAAAGAACCTAAAAAAAATACCGTATCGATAGGGTATCAATATGGTATAGATACGGTATTGCAACCAGAACCATCACCAACATCATCACCAGAACCATCAACAGCATCAACAGCAGAACCAGAAAAAGATGCGCCTGCTGATGTGCTAGCGGAATTGTCGCAATTTTACCAACAAAACTTCGGTGTGATCAACCCGACGATTGCGCAAGAACTTGAATATTCACTTGCTGATTTTGATGGCAATGCTGAAATGCTAAAAGAAGCAATGAGACGTGCTGCACTAGACCAGAAAGGCTTCCGCTACGCGCAAGGAATCATGAAGAACTGGAAAACAGCAAACGTAAAAACTTTGGATCAGGTCAAAGCTGAGGACGTCAGTCATGAAAATAGCGTTCGGAATAAACGACCGCAAAAGAAAACTGGCGTCACTCCGTCGTGGTTTAAGGACGTTGTTCAGCCTGAAAATAAGCCAGATGACACTCAAAAAACGACACCTGAGCAAAAAGCTTCAATAGCAGAAAAGTTAGCAGCGCTTAAACAGGCTAACGAACAGAAGGCAAAAACAACATGACAATATCAGAAATTAAAGCACAGCACCCCGACTGGCGTATTCTGGTCTATTCATATAATTGGCTAGAAGAAATTAACTGTGCTAGCTGTGGGAAATTAATGCCCTATTACGACACCTATACTTCACGAGAGCAGACAACTGATAACGGGTACTTTGGACTTCCCGTTTGCTGTCGCTGCTACGGACATGAAACACAGCACCTTATGACAAGTTGGAAGGGGAAGAAAAATGGATAAGCAAGAACTGATTGATGTACTAACCAAGAATAGCAAAGAAGCTCAAGATGTGCATGTTCGCGCGGCCAATGGATCCGTTATGAAAGCTTATTATGACGGTGTGCTAAACGCACTTCGCAACAGCTATCTTCTTGCGATTGAATTAGACGAACCCATTTATAAAAAAGTAACTTTACCAAAAGAAGTCGGAGAAGAGCTGGATATTGCCAAAGCAGATTACGCTATTCAAGATTTTGACTTATATATTGGGAATGTCATTGATGATAGTGTAAGTATTGCTAGAGCTAGTAATCATTATTATGTTGATAGCACCAATGCGATTATTAAGTTAGCTGACGCATGGCGCTACGGCTACACGGTTGAGAAAGAGCCAGTAAGTTTAGTCTATGTATCTGGAACAAACAAGAAATTTGTTTATAACAAACGTGGCGATACATCAACTCGTATGGCTAAGCTTGAAACGCCAGTCGTTCCATCACCAGTCACGTCATATGAGACTGCATATGACAAATACAAGCCACTATATGAATTTACTGATGCAGAAATTACTAAGTTTGGTTTGCAAGATTGCGAACGGGAAGAGGTAACTGATGATGGTATGGGTTGTTAAAGGCGAGGAAGCAGGCGTCACCGACTATTACTTTGATAAGTTAGCAGGCCGTCAAAAAGTCGTCATTGGGGACTTCGCAGCAATGTTTGATGACCCACTTTATCATTTCAAAAGCGAGCAGGAGGCAGAAATGGTTGCCAGAAATGTTTATTATGACGAGGAAGAAATGAACCCATATGAGGTGACTGACGATGAGCAATGAGACGAAGCAGGACGTGTTCGAAGAATTTGCAGATGAATGCGCCGGACTTAATGATGAAATATATAAGCAATACATGCAACGTTATGACGCCGCCTTGCCAGATGATCTGCCGGTGATTCCACGAGCCGTTGCAGACTGGATAGAGCATTGTAAAAACCGTAATTACTCGCTTTGGGTTGCGTTGTTTGATTTTCAAGGAGATTCAAAAATCGACAGGTGGTTTAATGATAATGGTTTACGTTCTATTCGGACACAGCGACAAGATATATTTGCCCGTGCATGGCTAGACGGATATACCGTGGAGGAAGATTAATGAGAACAATTAAGTTCAGAGCATGGAACGGGCGTGCCAAGCAAATGGCGAAATATGTAACAGCTATTCAAATGGGTGACACACAAGGTACACCGTCAAGCGTCAATGTAATTGTTAATAGACACAGCGAAACATGGGAAGTTGAGCACGATAAAGTTGAACTGTTACAGTACACGGGTCTTGAGGACACCTATGAAGGCGACATTTTGCAAGATGATGATGACGTTGGATCTGTCTATTATGAGCAAGGTCAGTTTTATGTACTTAGTGACGGCGATGAGTACCCACTAGATGAATGGCAATATGCCACGGTAATCGGTAATATCTATGAAAACCCTGAAATGTTGGAGGAAGATAAATGAAACGAGAGATTAAGTTCAGAGTGTGGAGCAAATCACAGCGACACATGGATGTTCCAACAAGTATAACTATTGATGACAGTGGACACGTCGAAGGTGTCAGAGGCTATGGTGGCGAATATCCATACAATGATATCGAGATCATGCAATTCACTGGACTACACGACAAGAACGGACGGGAAATCTACGAGTCAGATATTCTGAGAGTCACAACAGGAGAAGACGGTGAATCATATGTAGCAACCGTAAAATGGTTTGACGATGAAGACTACCCAGCGTTTGATTTGGAAGGCATACCGGCAGCATGGAATTATGATGCAAATGCACTTGCAACCATTTTTCAAAGTGGTGTTGAGACGTGCGAGGTCATCGGGAATATTTATGAGTACGGCGGTTTAATTGGTGACACTCAATGAAGTTGATCATTAATGGAGAACCAATTCCCCAAGGTCGCCCTAGGTTTGCCAACCGTGGCAAGTTCACAACAACGTATGATCCGCCTAAGTCCAAAGCGTATAAACAGTTGGTTAGAGCGCAGGCAACTCAGCAGTGGCATTCTCAGCCACTTTCAGGAGCTTTGAAGTGTGACGTGACCATTTACCGACCTATTCAGCAAAGTGGCTCAAAGAAGCTAAAATTGATGAAATCAAGTGGGCAAATCAGGCCGATAATCAAGGGTGACATCGATAATTATTTCAAGGCCGTTACTGATCCATTGACCGGAATCGTGTGGGTTGATGACGCGCTGATCGTTGAATCGCAAATAAGAAAATTCTATTCGAATGAACCACGTGTTGAAATCGAAGTTGAAGAATTAGAACAATAAAAAAGTCCAAGTAAGCAATTGTTGAGGAGCGTTGACGATGACGACTGAGTTTCTAGAACATTACTATCCGTTGGAAAGACAATATCCAACGATTAAAGAAATACCCGAAGAAGAATTACGATCGCTGCGAAAGAAATATAATCACCACCACCAATTAGATAATTACACTACTGCAGACAAAAGACCGGTAAAAAGAGCCGAAGAGCTGCAAAATTACTGGGATAAAGGTTTGACTGGTGAACAGATAGCTCAAGATATGGGAATTTCAAGGTCTACTGTTCAAAACTATCTAGCAAGAATGGGATTGACAGATCATAAACAATACACAATCAAGATAACTCGCAAGAAATCTGTTCATTATGCCAGAAATATTAGAAGCGCTGCTCGAATAGCTGGAAATTGGAACAATGCAAGTAAAGAACAGCAGTTTCATTGGCTGAAAAAGAACGGATGGACAATTGAATTTGGACATTGGAATGAAACGGAGGTGGGTTAGTTGGAAAAATAAAAAAGCCACCATCTCTGGCAGCCTCAGGTAATTACTCAACAACTAATTATACCATAAGGGGTGCTGACGTGGTGGGCTTATTACCAGAAATTGATGAGCGAGCAAGTAGAGAATTGGCTAGGGAATTATTATCGAATTATCGCAGATACTCACGCATGGCTGGCGTCAAGTTGACTGATATTAAATCGCCGACTATCGATGGTATGCCGAAGTCGCCTAGTTATGATAATCGTATAGAAGACAAGATAGTTAATCACATTGACGCAGAACAAATCATTCATAACGTTCAGCAAGCTATGCAATTTCTTGATAAAACTAGCTATTGGGTCATTTATTATTCGTATTTATGCGAGCCTCAATTATCGTATTATGACATATCACAAAAGTTAGTCGGTTACTCCGAAGAATCGATCGACTATCTTAAACGAAAGGGGTTGATAGAGTTTGCTGAAGCTTATCCGAACGGTAAATTGATTGTATACAAGTGAACTCGGCGATTGGTAGCGAACGTTCGGCTTTCTCTCAGTAACATAGCACAGATAACGTGATATATTGGTATTATCGATAAGAACAAGGTGGCGCAAAACAACCAGTAGTATCGGAAAATACGGCGCTGTTATTAGGTGCAGACGCAACTCAACGTCTTTAGAATCGGTCGTGGCTCGGTAGTTGATCGGTGGTTCGACTCCACCGCACGTTATTCGTTGCCAACTCCTTCAGAGAATGACAGACAATAGACAATAACAGGGCAACGACAATTACACTCACAGTGATGTGAGTTTTTTTGTACATAACAATAATAGTTTAGGGGATGTGGTGATCTATGTGATCCGTAAATTAACACCGAAACAACGAAAGTTCGCAGATGAATATATCAAGAGTGGTAATGCAACACAATCTGCTATTGTCGCTGGTTACAGTAAAAAGACAGCTAAGTCAATCGGTCAAGAAAACCTGACTAAACCTGACGTTAAATCTTACATCGAAGAGTGCATGAATAAGATTGAATCTCAAAAAATCATGGGAGCGAAAGAAGCAATTGAGTTATTGAGTAGCATTGCTCGTGGTGAGGTAAAAGAGACAGTAGTTGTAGGTACACCGGTTGGTTTCGAAGAAGTTAAAAAGGAAGCCGATTTCAAAACGAGAATCAGTGCTGTTCGTGAAATACTTAAACGTTATCCAGAATCTGATAAGTTGACCGAAGCTCAAGTCAGACGTGCTAACGCAGAAGCGGATATCGCCGCATATAAAGCTAAGCTGCTTACTGAATCAAATGATAGCGATGGGACGGTGATCATTGATGACATCCAAGATGAATAAAATCAAACTCACATCAATGATTAATCCTCACTTCTACAAACTATGGCGTACCAAGAAGCCATATATCATTGCTAAAGGCGGACGTGGTTCATTCAAATCATCTACAATCAGTTTGAAACTAGTCACGATGATGAAGAAGCACATTCAGCAAAACCATAAAGTTAATGTGGTGATTGTACGTGAGAATACTAATAACCTGCGTGATAGTGTTTATGCGCAGATTGGTTGGGCGTTAGATATGCTCCATATGACAGATGACTTTACATTTAACGTGTCTCCAATGAAGATCACGCATAATCGTACTAAGTCATCTTTCTACTTCTATGGCGGTGATAAGCCTGAGAAGCTTAAATCTAACACGGTACGTGATGTGATTGCTTTGTGGTATGAAGAAGCGGCTAACTTTAAGTCAGCCGAAGTATTTGACCAGACCAATCCAACATTTATCAGACAGAAGTCACCTTATGTTGATCAAGTTGACGTGTTTTACAGCTATAACCCGCCAAAGAATCCTTATTCGTGGATTAACGAGTGGGTAGACAGCTTAGCGGGTGACCCTGATTACTTGGTTGATCATTCAACTTATCTTGATGACAAGCTGAATATCACGACTAAGCAACAGCTTGAATTAATTGAGAAATATAAAAAGAATGACTATGACTATTACCGTTATCTGTACCTGGGTGAGGTGATCGGGCTTGGAACCAATGTTTATAATCTTGATCTATTCAAGCCCATTGATGAGCTGCCTGATGATGACCGCATTGTCGGTTTGGCGTATGCAGTCGATGCAGGTCATCAGCAATCAGCAACCACTTGTCTGTGCCTTGCAGTGACGGCTAGAGGTGATGTGATTTTGATTGACACTTACTATTACAGTCCAGCTGGCAGGTCGCTCAAAAAGGCTCCTAGCGAGTTATCGAAGGACATCAATGCATTTGTACTCAGGACGAGCAAGCAATTTAAGCACGTGCCAATCATTAATCGCACGATCGATAGTGCTGAAGGTGCGCTTAGAAATCAATATATGGCTGACTTTGGTATCAGGTGGAATCCAGTCAACAAATTAAAAGAAGCAGATATGGTCGACTTTGTGCAAGATTTACTCGCACAGGGTCGCTTTTCATATCTCGACAATGAAGACAATCAGATTTTTATTTCTGAGCACAAACAATATCAATGGGACGAGAAGACTGTTAATAGTGACAATCCCAAAGTCATCAAGGAAAACGATCATACAGTCGATGCTTTAAAATATTTTGCAATCGACAATGCTAGGTTACTCAAGCTCACGGCAACTCGAAAGGTGGTGTAACGGGTGTTTGAGCGATTAAAAAACTTATTCAGGAAAGGTGGTGCCAAATTAGGTATGGTAGCAAGTCTAACCAATATTACTGATCATCCCAAAATCAGTGTTGTGCAAGAAGATTATGATCGAATTCAACGAGATCTTAATATCTATGAAAACAGATTTAAACCGGTTGAATATCGCGGTGTGACTGGCAAAGACTGGAATCGTGAATATGTCGCACTGAACATGAAACAAGTGGCCGCTAGACGTATGGCCAGTATTGTGTTCAATGAGAAAGCCAAGATTGAAGTTGCAGATAAGACTGCAAAAGAGTTTGTTAACGGTGTCTTGTCTGCCAACGACTTCGAAAAGAACCTCGAAAAATATCTCGAATCTATGTTCGCGCTTGGCGGGTTGGCAATCAAGCCATACTACGACAGCACCGCCAAGACTATTAAATTATCGTGGGCACAAGCACCGACCATCTACCCATTACGATCAAACAGCAACAACATCTCCGATATTGCGATTGCCACACGAATCACTAAATCAGAAGGCAAGAAACAAGTCTATTACACGCTACTAGAATTCCACGAGTGGCGTGATAGCAAAAATTACACGATTACGAACGAGCTATATCGCTCCGAGATTAATAGCATGGTCGGCATTAAGGTGCCATTGGCAACTCTCTATCCTGACCTACAAGAACAATCAGTACTAAAAGGCTTTAGCAAATCAATGGTGACTTATATCAAGCCTGCTGGGTTTAACAATCTAGATATCACAAGTCCGTTAGGATTGGCAATCGACAGCAATGCGCGGTCAACGGCGAAACAGATCAATGATACTTATGACCAATTCCATTTGGAGATTGCGTTTGGTCAGCGACGTATTGCGGTGCCTGATAGCATGTTGCAGACCTTGACCGACGAACGCAACGGCACGATTAAAGAAGTGTTCGATCCAAAAGACCCCGTATTTAAACAAATACCAGGCATGAATATGGACGACTTTGGGATTAAGGATTTAACCTCCGATATTCGTGCAGACGCCTATATCAAGTCAATCAACCACTTCATCAAGACGTATGAATTTCAGACTGGTTTTTCACCTGGCACATTCTCGTTCGATAAAGACGGTTTGAAGACTGCCACTGAAATCGTCAGCGAAAATAGCATGACTTACCAGACTAGAAATAGCCAAGTGAGCCAAGTTGAGCGTGGTATTCGTGAAGTCATCGTTTCAATTTGTGAGTTGGCCTCCGCTGTTGGTTTATATCATGGCAAGATTCCAGCGATGGACGAGATCACCGTTGATTTTGATGATGGTGTGTTTGTCGATAAGAATGCGCAAGCCGATTACTTAATTAAGCTGTTTCAAGCGGGATTAACACCAAAATATCGTGTGCTAATGCGTATCAACGGTCTTGATGAGAAGTCAGCCAAAGCAATGGTTGCTGAGATTGATGACGAAACAATTAACTCAACGCCAACGACGCAAGAAGAGCCACCTGCAGTTGACCCAACGAAGGAATGATTAGATGGTTAAATTAACGGCTGATCCACATCAATTAACCATGTCATCAGCTCAAATACAGGACATTTATTCAGGCTTAGAGCAAGATATATTTAAAGCGTTTGTCGACCGGCTTAAAACCAAGGGATTAACTGGTGATAACGTCCAGCAATGGCAGATGCAGAAGCTAAATGAGCTACATCTCGTCAATAAGGACACCATTAAATTAGTATCAGAAGCAAGCGGTCAGTCTGAAAAGCAACTCAATAAGCTGTTTATTGATGGTGGCGTTGCAATTTACAATGATGAGATTGCCAATATCGACAGTGGTATCTCTGGAAAGGTCGTCGAGAACAATCAAATCGATCAGGTACTCGAAGGATATCTTGACCAAACGAGGCTAGATCTCGATAACAACGTCAACCAGACATTGCTGACAACTAATTTCGGGGATAGTCCGGTAGCAAAGACTTATCAGCAGATAATCAAGGAAACAACGGCTGACGTTTTAAGCGGTCTAAAGACGCCTGACAGAGCTTTGGCTGACACCATATATAAATGGCGTAATCGGGGTATAACTCCCGTCATGATTGATAAGGGCGGGCATCAGTGGTCACTTGAAGGATATGCACGCACGGTTATTGATACAACGACTAATCGAGCGTTTCAAGTAGTGCGAGATACTGCTGCAAGCGACAATGGAATTGATACATTTGTCATGAGCTCACATGCTGCGTGTCGTCCTGCGTGCGCGCCTATTCAAGGAAAGTTGGTAACTACTCGCCGAGAAGGATTCAAAGCCGAAGGAGAGTGGTTTGAGCCACTTGATAATCACGGATATGGTGAGCCTGGTGGCACATTTGGCATTAACTGCTCACATATTAAGTGGTCATATATTCCTGGAGCCAATACCAACGATCAAGAGCAATTTAATCCGAAAGAATCTGTTGAAAAGTATAAATGGCAACAGAAACAGCGTGCACTCGAACGTAAAGTACGTGAATCTAAACGGAACGAAGAACTAGCAGATCAACTCGGTGACGAAGACGGCAAAGCAAAGTTTGGTTTGCAAAAGCTAAAATACCAGTCAGCGTTGCGGAAGATAGTTGACGACCACGACTTTTTGGTGCGTGATTATAATCGTGAGAATAGTTTTGGGTTGTCAGCAACCAAACGATTAGTTAAAAAGTCTGCTCCAGTCGCTAAACAATCTGTAATTTCTAAAGATTACAAATAAAAACGGTGATGGCAAAGTTGTCTCGGCTGAATTGCACGATAGCGGGTCTTATTCGGTTGTTTGGCTCTATATTCTATTTGAAAATGGCGTTAAACAGCACTTTACTGCTGACCAGATTAAGGAGCGATTGAAATGAAAAAGGATAAACCTTTATCTATTGCCGAACGTGCCAAGGTTGAAGGAGAAGCGTACAAGAATGCTGATTCAAATCCCATTAAAACTATCAAAAAGGTAACGTTGGACGATTACAAAAAAGCAAAACAACATAAATCGGGAGGAAAATAAAATGGAATTAATTGTATTTACAAACAACGGACAAACTTATTATTTCAATAACGTTGAGGACTTTAAACCAACTACAACAGGATTTTCATTCTCGTATGTTGGTAAAGCTACCGGTGTCAAACGCTCAGCAATGTTTAACAATACGTCAACGGTTGGATATGCCCTAGCGCCAACAAAATAATATTTAAGAAGGGGGTTCTATCATGCATCATTACATCACAAAATATATTGAAGACGGTAATAAGTATGCCGTTTCATGGTTTCAAATCAATCTTTTTGGACGTTGTTACTGCTTAAACCAAAAACGCATTGAATTAAATTGATGATTCGACCTAGATAAGTCGTAAAACTGTCTATTTTTGTGCCCGAATCCACGTGGGAGCCGACCCACTTGACAACGGCTTAGGAGGAAAAGCATATGGATACAGAAGAATTAAAAGGATTAGGACTAAGCGAAGAACAGGTTAAAGGTGTTATGGCAAGTTATGGCAAGGCAGTTAATCCGTTGAAGGAACAAGTCACAACGCTAACTAGTGAGCGCGATGGCTTTAAGACTCAATTTGAAACTGTTAATGGCCAGCTTGATACGATCAAGAAAGGCCACAAAGATGATGACGATCTTAAGGCTCAAATTGAGAAACTTCAAGCGGATAACAAGACTGCCGCTGAAACTTATCAATCTGATCTCACAAAGACTAAAGTTGATTACCAGACTGAATTAGCATTGACACAAGCTGGTGCTAAGAACGTTAAGGCAGTCAAAGCTCTGTTAAATAGCGATAAGATCACGCTCAACGACAAGGGACAGTTATCCGGGCTTGATGACCAATTGGAAGCCGTCAAGAAGGATAACGATTTCTTGTTTCAAGGCGATACTACAGGTACAGCACCACAAATCGTTAATCCGGGCAACCCTAACCCAGACACTAAAACAAAAATTGATCCTGCAACTGCAAGCTACGCAGACATTGTGGCAGCGCAAACCGCAGAACAATAAATCGAAAGGATGATTTAATATGGCATTTCCTAATGCAGAAACAACAGACAAATCTACACAAGTAATTCCAGAGGTCATGGCGCAAATGATTGCCGCACGACTTCCAAAGGCTATTAAATTCTCACCACTTGCAACAGTTGACAATACGCTCGTCGGCGTTCCCGGCGATACGATCACCGTTCCACATTTCAAATATATTGGTGATGCAGTCGATTTTGCAGAAGGTGAGAAGATTGACTATTCCAAGCTTCAAACAGGCACAACCAAATCGACCATCAAACGTGCTGGTAAAGGGGTAGAAATCAGTGATTACGCTGTTCAAACTGGATTGGGTGATCCTAAGACAGAAGCGGCAAACCAATTATCTCTGTCTATCGGTTCTAAGGTTGACAGTGATGCATTAACGGCGTTGTTAAATGCTCGACTGACTTTGACACACGCTGAACCAGATCTTGATTTGATTGATGCTATCGAAGCAACGTTTGAAGATGACACAAGTGAATTTAATGTTGAAGATGCCAATCCAGTTCACGGTACATTAATCATGAATGTAAAGGACTTTTCCAAATTGCGTAAAGCTGCTTCCAACAACTTTGCCCGTGCTACTGAATTAGGCGATACAATTCTCGTTAATGGCACACTTGGTGAAATCTTTGGCTGGCAAATTCTGACTTCTCGTAAGGTCCCAGTTGGTACTTTTCTTGCGGTAAAACCTGGAGCTCTCGGTATCAATATGAAGCGCGGTGTCCAAGTCGAAACTGCTCGCGATATTGATTTCAAAACAACAAAGGTTAATGTTGACGAATATTACGGTGTATGGCTTAAAGATGATACTCGTGCATTGGTCGTTAATAAACCTACTGGAGGTACACCGGGGGAAGCATAACGCCGTCTGAGAATGATGGCGATTCTAAGCCAACCGAAGCAAATACTGTTGCAGAAATTACTGCGTGGTTAAATGCTCATAGCATCGATCATACCGGTGTGACATTGAAGGCTGACTTACTTGCCTTAGTTCCCGTAGAATAGAGGTGTATAGTTAGTGTATTTAACACAAGGAGATTATGCAACTTATCATTACGCAGAAATTGCTGACGCTGATTTTGACAGAATAGAAGCTCGTGCAGCCGATGTTATTGACGCAATCACTGATAATTTCTATCAGGTGCGTAATCTTGAATCTGATATGAATTCTTTTCGCACGAAGCAATTTAAAAAAGCTGTTGCCAAAGAGATTGAATATATGCTGCTCACTCAGCTCACAGGTACGGCAGACGTACAGAACAAACCCGCCAGTCAATCGATTGGGAGTACTTCTATTAGTGTTTCCAGTCAAAACTCGTCTAGCGGTAATTCTGGACGTCTGAGCGCGGTTATTGCTGATGAGGTGTATTCTATCTTGGCAAAAACCGGTCTGCTATATCGAGGAGTTGATTATGTCTTATGACATTACAAATTGATCCACGTTGGTTGGTCCATTCGGTTGAGGTAGCGAAGAAACTCGATGAAGATAATTGGAACAAACCAATCTACGCAGATCCAATCACCTACAATCGCGTCAGAGTGGATATGACTAAGGAATTTACGGGAACTGGTAACGATCGGACGATCACTGCAAATGCGACCGTCTTTTTGTTTGCCAAATTTACTGGTAATTTTCCAGTCGACATTGATGACACATGGTTAGATGCAAAATTGACGTTTAATGGCCATGATTACCTGGTCAAAAATTGGTCGCCATATAGTGAACCGACATCGGCAAATTTATGGTCAATTGAATTGAAGGTGATCTGATGGCAGGAATTAAGATTATAACGAATACCGTTAGGCTTGATCGAAAAATCAGTGCCCAAGCATTTATCCGCGGTCGAGTTGCAATGGCTAACCAAGTTGGCATGGACGCTAATCGTTTTGTTCCTCGGAAACATGGAGCTTTGCGTTCTAGTCAGGTAATTGCTTCCGACGGTTCGAATGTTCAATGGATATCCCCTTACGCACACCGTCACTTCACAGCTCCTGGTGGTTGGCACTATTCAACTCCCGGAACTGGACCACGGTGGACTGATAAAGCTAAGTCAGCCTACATGGGTAAGTGGACTAAGGCATTTATTAAGGGGGCTGGTATGTAATGGACTTCCCGGAACGATTAGTTGCCGAGATCAGAAAGCTAAACCTGCCTATCAAAACTAGGATTGGAAATGTTGGAACTGATGAATCAGCTGGATTTTATCCGATGCCTGGCGGTCAAGTTATCACCGAATTTATGGACGGTATGAAAGAACAACAGCTCAATTATGAATACGTCATTAAATCCAAAGATCAAGATAAGGCTGGTGACCAACTATGGGCGGTATCCAACTTCATTGAAGAATTAGACGAAATCCCGAGCTTGGATGGCAGTTACGATTTTGAAGAAATAACAATAACTAGTAAGCCCGCGCAATCTCAAGCAGATGAACAGGGCTTTTTTTATTGGGTCGTTGATTTCAGCGCCCAAATAATCACATACAAAAAGAAATAGGAGAGTGAAGTATATTGGCACGTAAAAAGAATGCCCTTCGTAAACACGAAATTGCGCCATGGACAAGTGATGATGTTAAACCAGCGGAAGACGCTTGGTTGCCATTGGCACATTTTATCGAAACCATCGAAGACGACTCAGACGAGGATACTGATGATCAAGGTTTCTACGATGGCGACGGAAACACCGAAACTGTCTTAAATGGTCGATCAGAAAAATGGAATTTCAGTGGTACTTATGACCCAGATGACAAAGCACAACAGTTGATTGCTGGCATGCGGCGGATCACAACTGATGATGGTCGTAAATTATGGCACCGAATTACTGAGTCAAATGGTGACATGGTAACAGGCGTCGCAAAGGCAATGGAAATCAAAGCCGGTGGCGGTGACGCAACAGAGTATGAGGCGTTTGAAGGCCATCTTGACTATACCAAGACGCCAACAATAACAAAGGCAACTACACCACCTGAATCATAGAAATAATAAGAGAGACGGCTAGCTTGAGAGCGGTCGTCTCTTATTTTTTTGGAGGAAAATAACATGACAGAACGCATTATAGTAGATTCCGGTAATATTTTGATTCCGATTGGTATCCGAGATAAGAACGATCCTGACAAGACACACGATTTCACTTTGAAAGTCGATATTTCTGATAACATTCTGCAAAACGCTAAGAAACATAACGATGAATTGCAGAAGGAATTGCAGAAAATTCAGGATAAATACGCAAAAACAATCGGTGATGACGAGCTTTCAGACGAGAATGTTGGCACAGTGATCGAAGGCATTTCGGAAATGGTCAAAACCCGATTCGACGATGATTTTGGTGTTGGCAAATATGAAGAGATCGCCAATGCAGGCGGTGGTAATAGCTTCTTGAATATGCTCGATCTCTACACACAAGTTTCCGATTATGTCGGCGCCAAGCTCGAACAAAAATTTGCAAAAATCAAACAAAAATCAGCCAATAAAAAAATTAAGTATCTCAAAAACCGAAACAAGAAGTAGGTGGTATCATGTTTCGCTTGTACGAAAAATTACCAAGTGAGGTGGCTGTTAACGACGTTGAGTACCGATTAAACCTAGATTTTGACAATGTTCTATTGGCGTTTTCTGCGTTAAGTGACAAAGAGATGACCGCTGATGATCGACTAGAAACTTATCTAAGACTGCTGGTCATTGGTAAATTACCAAGCGTTGATTATTGGATTGATTTATACGACGCAATTCAAGAAGTACTGACTGTTGAACAGACTAGTGCGGTCAAATATGACGTCAATGGCGATCCGATGCCAACAAAAGCTAATGATAGTAAACCTGACTTCGATTTTGATTTAGATGCCAGATATATCTATGCAGCGTTTTTACAGGCGTATGGGATTGATTTAATTGATCAACAAGGCAAGATGCAATGGATCAAGTTCGTGGCATTGCTCAATGCTTTGCCTGAAGACACGATGTTCCGACAGATCAGACAGATTAGATCTACTGATTTATCCAAAATTAAGGATAAAGAACAGCGTAAGCAGACGAAAGAGCAGCAGAAAGCACTAGCACTGCCTTCTAACGTGATAGAAGAGGAGGCGGACGACTATGGCGGCTGATGGAACGGTCAAGATTTTAATTGATGCCGATGGTCAAGAAGCGATTAGCTCTGTTGCTTCACTAAAAAAAGGGCTTGGTAGTTTAGGTGGTGAGGCTACTAAAACGGGCAGTATTTTTAAGAGTGTTTTCGGCGCAAACTTAATCAGTGGCGCAATTTCGAAGGCTATTAGCGTGATTGGTAACTCACTTGGTGGTTTAGGCAGTGATTTAAGTGAGTCAAGTGCAACATGGCAAACATTCCAAGGCAACATGTCAAACCTAAAAATGCCTCAAAAAGAAATCAACAGCACAAAAAAATCACTGCAGGATTTCGCCACCCAAACTATCTACTCAGCGTCTGACATGGCGTCAACATACAGCCAGTTAGCGGCAGTCGGTACCAAAAACACGACTCAATTGGTCAAAGGTTTTGGTGGATTGGCAGCTGCTTCTGCTGAACCAACTCAAGCAATGACGACATTAAGCCAACAAGCCACACAGATGGCTGCTAAACCTAAAGTAGCATGGGAAGATTTCAAATTGATTCTTGAGCAAACGCCTGCTGGTGTTGCCGCCGTTGCGAAAACAATGGGCATGAGCACGACAGACATGATCAAAAACGTTCAGGACGGAAAACTTGCTACTCAAGATTTCTTCGATGCGATTGCTAAAACGGGTACTAACGCTAACTTTACGAAGATGGCAACTCAATATAAAACGGTCGGACAAGCCATGGACGGATTGCGTGAAACATTAGTTACCAAGCTACAACCAGCCTATGATCAGGTTTCAAAGGCTGGGATTAATGCTATCAGTGGCGTTTCCGATGCACTTTCTGGGATTAACTTCTCGGGTATAGCCGATCAAATTATCAACGTTATAGGTGGGGCATTCAACACGCTACAGCCGGTAGCTAAGTCAGCAATTTCAAGTATTACCCCTATTTTCTTAAACCTTAAAGCTATGTTTTCTAATATGTTTGCGGGATTAAGCATTGAAAAGCTTAAAGAAGTTTTAGCTCCAATTGGCACGTTGTTCAGTGCTGTGTTTGACGGAGTCACAAGTGCTGCAAACGTATTTGTGGTTGTTATTTCGGGAATAATGAATACCGTCGGTAAGGCTTTTAACAAAGTTTTTTCTGGCGATGTTGTTAGTGGACTTGGCGATAAAGTTAAAGAACTTGGACCGGTAATCTCGGGTATATTCAACGGAATAAGCTCCGCTATTGGTCAAGTTGGTGGCATAATCGAAGGATTACCATGGGAATCAATATTCACTGGTGTTAAGGTCGTCTTGAGCGGCCTTTTAGACGTGATTAAACAAGTGGGCACCTTTGTCTCGGCAGCATTTAATAATGAAATAGTTAGAAGTTTTGCAGTTGCAATTCTTGGCGCAGTTGCTGCGTTTAAAGGTATCAGCAAAGTTGTTTCTATATTCACTGGTGTGACAACAGCAATTAAAAGCGTTGTTTCTGGATTTACAATGATAACTTCTGTTGTTAAGAATGTTGGTGGTGTCTTTAAAGCACTTCAAATGGTCATGGGCTTCATGTCGCCAGCAGGATGGATAATCATGGGTATTACTGCTATTGTCGCCGGGTTGACCTGGTTCTTTACTCAAACAACCGTCGGCAAACAAGCTTGGTCGGCATTTGTAGATTGGCTTAAAGGTGCATGGAATTCATTAACCGCAACAGCTTCATCGGTTTGGGATTCAGTTACTGGATTCTTCTCAAATGCTGTAACAGCCATCAAAGGTGTTTGGTCAGGTATTACTGATTTCTTCAGTGGAATTTGGTCTGGGATCACTGGCGGTGTGACAACAGCTGTTTCTGGTATTCAGTCAGCTTGGACTGCAATTGGCACATTCTTCTCCAATCTTTGGACTGGAATTCAGACGGTTGCAACAACCGTTTGGACAGCAATATCAGCCTTCTTTACTGGTATTTGGAATGGGATAGTAACGATTGCTACAAACGTATGGAATACCTTTGGCACGTCATTAACGGCAATTTGGAATGGTATTGTTTCTGTCGCAAGTGGCGTATGGAACATGCTTAAAACAGTAATCATGGCACCGATTCTGTTACTAATCGACTTGATTACTGGTGACTGGACTCAGCTTCAGGCTGATTTGACTTTGATTTGGAACAGCATTACAAGCGCCGCATCACAGATTTGGAACGGATTGAAGACTTATTTCTCTGGCGTACTTGATTTCATCAAGACCTATTTTCAGACTGTGTGGAACGCAATCAGGACCATTGTTGTCGCCTTATGGAACGGGATTATTTCCACTGGTAAGAATGTATGGAATGGTTTTAAATCGTTTATCAGTGCACTTTGGAACGGCATTAAATCACTTGCTTCGTCAATTTGGAACGGTATCAAGTCAGCAATCTCAAACGCAATTACTGGGACTGTCAACGGAGCAAAGTCGCTCTGGAATGGTTTAAAGTCGTTCATGTCAGGCTTGTGGTCGGGTATCAAATCAACCGCAAGTAGCGCATGGAATGGCCTTAAATCAACAATAATTGGAATCGGTAAAGGCATTGTCAGTGGCGTAAAAGGTGCCTGGGATGGTTTTAAAGGAATCGTTTCTAATGTCGTCGGTGGAATCAAAAGCGGATTTAACGTACTCAGTCACTTCAGCCTCGCAAAAGCAGGTCAAGCAATCATGAACAGTTTGTCTGATGGCTTGCAGAAAGCTTGGGGTAAGGTCAAGAAATTCGTTGGTGGAATCGGTGACTGGATCCGCGATCATAAAGGACCAATTAGTTATGATCGAAAGTTATTGATCCCAGCTGGTAAGGCAATCATGTCAGGCTTGAATGGTGGGTTGGAGAAGAACTTTAAAGATGTCCAATCAACCGTTGCGGGCATGGCTGACAAGCTGAGTTTCGCAATGTCACCGCAGTTATCCTTTGCTGGAGCTGAATCGTTGGCCGGCGGGAACATTAGAAATGCACCAATCGCAAGTAATATTTACAACTATTCAAGTAGTACAAATATGACTAAATCGGATAATAATGCAGTTGTCAACAAGCTTGACAAGTTAATTGAGATCACAAATCAAAAAGACTACAATCCAAAAATGTATCTTAAAAATGATGTACTTGTTGCAGAAACAACAAATGATTATAGCGGTGCAATGGGTCGCTCAGTTGACTTATCCGAGAGGGGTGATTAGATGCCAACGATCATTGATATTAAATTTGGTGATAAGTGGGCATTACAGAACTATGGCTTATATCTGAGCCCTGGCATTGTTTTAGAAGATCCTGAACCAAGAACGGACCTAATTGATAATCCTGCAGGAGATGGCTCAATTGATGTGAGTGAGGCCCTGACAGGTGAAATCAGGTATAAGGACAGGAATATTGAACTGACATTGGCTAAGCCTAAGTATGAAAAAGGATGGCAAAGTTCATTGTCAAGTTTTGTTAATGACGTTCACGGCAGACGGATAGATGTAGTTCTGCCATTATATCCCGATTATCATTTTGTAGGCAGGCTTCGAGCAGTCGCAGATTTTCGTGGCAATAAAGGCCTATCGATAATTAGTGTTACTGGTGTTATGGAGCCTTATCGTTACAAAAATGAGTTAACCAAAGTATCGGCGACCGTGCCTGACAGTGGTTCATTGACACTTAACTTGGTCAACGAGCGCATGACAACATTGCCAACATTCACGATCAGTGCTGACAGTCAAATCACGTTCAATGCCACGACCTACTCACACATCAAGGGGACCTTCACTCTGGCAAATGTCTTCTTAACTCAAGGCGACAATCCAATCACAATCAAGGCTACAGCAGGTACCAAGGTCACAATCACTTATCAAGAGGGGGCGTTATAGATGTATTATGCGATGCTCGATGACGAGCTCCTCTATGATCCACGGGCGAAGGGCTACGAAATATTCGACCCAAAACTATCGCTGGAAGTTAACAAGAACGGTACCTTCACTTTCACAATTCACCAGTATCACCCTTTATATAACAGAATAGCCAAGCGAAAGAGCATTGTCGAGATCTATCAAGACAATGCTCTTCGTTTCCGTGGGCGTGTTCTTGACGATCAGACAGCATTGAGTAACGCCAAGACAGTCACCGTTGAAGGTGAGATGACTTATTTCAACGACACCATTCTCCGCCCATACGAATACACCGGATCGGTTGAGGGGTATCTGTCGCTGATTATTGATCAACACAATACTCAAGTCGGCACCGACAAGCAATTTAAGCTTGGCAAGGTTACGGTCACGGATCCCAACGATGTGATTGTTCGCTCTGATTCTACTTATCCAAAAACTTGGGACGTTGTTGAAGACAAATTGATCAAGTCCTTGGGTGGTTATCTGATGATTCGGCGAGAAAACGGCGTGAATTATTTGGACTATCTCGCTGACTCTGATTATAAATCTGATCAAACAATCGAACTTGGCAAGAACATTCTCGACCTCAAAAAAACAAGTTCCGCGACTGGAATCTACACAGCAATCTTGCCGCTGGGAACACAGATCAAAGATGAGGATGGCAATGATACCGGCGAGAGGTTAACGGTTAAATCTGTCAATGATGACAATGATGTGATCGTTGACGATGAAGCAGTGGCCAAATATGGCTATATCATTGAAGTGGTGACCTGGGATGATGTGACGCTGGCCGACAATCTGTTACGCAAGGCTAAAGTCGAGTTGGCGGAGTTAGTCAAGATGGATATTACGCTGGAATTAACGGCGGTCGATCTAGCCAACGCAGGCCAGAAAGTCAATCATTTTCGGCTATTCGAATACGTGCAAGTGACTTCAAAACCCCATGATGTTGATGAGCTATTGTTGGCTGAGAAACTGGAACTCAATTTGACCAATCCTGCTGCTGACAAGTTAACGATTGGTCTGCAGCGTAAATCATTGACGGATAAACAAGTGTCTACGTCTAAAGTGATCAACAAAGTGCAGTCTGATTATGTGGTCAATGAGAAGGTCCGCGAGATCCAACAGAATGCAACTGAGAAATACTCAGAAATCAAGCAGGACTCCGAAAAGATCGGCATGGAAGTTGCAGAAATCAATAAAGGCGTCAAGGAGCAGAGTGAATTATTGTCTGACCAGCAGAAACAGATCAGGCAAGCTCTCGATGACATTGACGAAGCCAATTCTCAGTTGACCGACTTATCAGCCGATGGCAAACTCACGCCTAATGAGAAACAACAACTCAAAAAAGAGTGGGATGTCATTGCCTCTGAGAAGCCACAGCTCGATGAGAGCGCCAGTAGTTATGGTGTTGACACAACTGGGCTAGGGACCGCTTATGATTCGTTGACGGCGTTTCTAACGCCACTTTTGAGCGACTTGACAACCACAAGTACCGCTGATGGTGCCACGCTAAGAACTGATTTTCAAGCTTATTACGACGCCAAGCTAGTCACTATGAACAGCATCAATAATGTCATTCAAGGAAACGTGATCGATGCCAATGAAGACACTAAAGCGTGGACTCAAGAACAGTTGGCAGCCGAAGCGGATAGTATTCGCCAACAAAGCGATGAAGACTATGCCACTAAAGATGAGTTGGTCGATTATCAGAGCACAGTCAGCACCCAATTTGAGCAGACTAAAGATGATTTCTTGTTCCAGTTCACGAATATCCTGGAACAGATTTCCAATATTGATGGTGACACCAAGACTCAATTCCAGCAAATTGTTAAATATATCCGTTTTGAGGATGGCAACATCATCCTGGGACAAGTTGGCAATGAAGTCACACTTAAGATTCAGAATGATCGCATTGGCTTTCTACAAAGTGGTAACGAAGTTGCATATATCAACAATAACAAGCTTTATATCACAGATGGAGAGTTTCTCAACTCTTTGAGGTTAGGCAATTTCGCGTTTGTTCCGAGAGAAAACGGGAACTTATCATTTAAGTGGGTAGGAGGTGAGAGTGTATGAGTCTAAGTGGATCAGCAAGTGGGACCAAAGTAGGCGGTTGGCAGATAACGATGAAATGGTCAGCAACTCAGAATGTGGCCAACAACACATCGACAATCACGGCCACGGCTTATCTGGTTAGTGCCGCAACTTGGAATATTAACGCCGCGAATAAGTCTGGTTACATCACGATCGACGGCCAGAAAGGGACGTTCTCGCACAATCCAACAACAGGCGGTGGCAACACGCAGACGTTGGGAACGGTCACTAAGACGGTGTCACACGCTGCTAATGGAACAAAGTCACTGACTATCGGGTTTAGCTACTCGCTCAACATTACATCTGGTTCATATGGTTATCTTGGGGCATTTTCCGGCAGTTCTAAGATCACACTCAATACGATTCCGCGAGCGAGCACATTCATAACTGACAAAAGCACGTATGAGATGGATAGCAATGTCACGATGAAAATCACGGCGGCTGCAGCTGGGTTTAGTCATAAAGTCTGGATTAATTATGGATCCAAACGCATTCAGGTGCTCAACAATCCGGCGACTGGAGTCAATGTCAATTTCACGCCAAAGTTATCTGATTTTGCGGGACAGATTGCCAGTGCAACATCTGGGTACGGTAGCTTTGAACTCGAGACTTATAGTGGGTCCACAAAGATTGGATCATATAAGCAGACTCGCTATCTGACGATTCCCACTAGTGTGATTCCAACCACATCTGCAGTCTCTATTGCGGAAGGTAATACCAAGGTTGGAGCTGTTTTGGGTGATGGGGTTAATTTTGCTCAAGACATGTCAGTGCTCAATATTTCAATATCAGCTGCAGGGGTCTTGGACTCATGGATCACTGCTTCAGAAACAGTGATCGGATCCACGGCTTATCCTAGCACAACCAATAATGGACGGTCAGTGACTATTGATCTCAAGGGACAGCCGATCGCGCCGGCACAATACACGATCAAAGTGAGAACGAAGGATTCTCGTGGACGCTGGTCAGCGTATATCACTAAGTCGATCACAATCCTACCGTATGCGAATCCACAGATCGTTCTATCTGGTGAACGAATCAATGCAGAGGGTAAAGCTGATGACGACGGTACGATTGTTAAGCTGATTGTCAAAGGTAGCGTGTCTAACTTAGCCAATAAAAACGCTCATGATATTATGTTGCAGTATAAGACTATCGATGGCACTGAATGGATGTCAATCACTCACGGTATCACGGCATATGCGATCGACAACGTGGTTAACGTCAACAATATCAGTGTTGATCAAGCCTACCAGTTTCAGATTACGGTCACTGATAGTTTCAGCGCAGCCACATTCATGCTGTCGGTCCCAACCGTCTATACCACAGTCGATTATCGGGCTGGTGGTAAGGGCATCGCATTTGGTCAGGTGTCTACGCAGGATGGATTTGTAGTTGGCTCCAAGATGCCGTTTTACATTATGCAGAACACGGTTGATGGTAACCTAGTTAATTTCATTGATGCAGACTACGGTAGCTTAGGTGGGATCAGCCCGACTTTGATCGCGCGGCTAAACTCAGTAGGTCAATTACTGTGGTCAGGCGCCGTATATATGAACGCAACTCAAACCATTACACCATCAATCCCAATGGTTAATTGTCTTAGCGGATGGGAGCTTGTCTGGTCACAATTCAACACGAGTACTGGCGAAGGAAGTAATTCGCAATACGTATATTTCCGAGTGCCAAAATCACACGCAACTGATCATGGTGGTGCTGGTGTTAACTGCACGTGGAATAGCGACACCAAACAGCCGATATTTAAGTATGTATATATTAGCAATGAAACGATCAAAGGCTATGTTACCAATGATACGGCGCCTAATAATGGCTACGTTTTGCGCGAAGTCAGGGCGTACTAAGGAAGTGAAAAATCAATGAAAATAAATCTAGATATAAACCGAAGTGAACCGGTTCTAGAAACAATTAATTTGCGTCAAGGTGATGGCGGACTCCGAATGGTCGACATTCAGATCACAGAGAATAATCAACCAATTGTTGTCACAGGTTACACGTTACAATTTGAGGCAAATCTACCGTCAGGCTCAATGGTACAGCACGCTGGCGCAATCAAGGACGCAACTGCCGGACTATTCAGCTACACGTTCACGAGTTCAGACACGTCGGAAGCGGGGCAACTACCTGTTGCTTATTTCAGATTGTATGACAGTGCTAAGAATTCGGTGGCCACTCGCAATATCAGGATTGTGGTCGATCGAGCGGCGGACATCACGCAATCGCAAGCCAACGATTATCTTGCCAAAGTGAATCAGTTAATCACAGATAGCGAGGCTAAGCTGGCTGCAAATAATCAACAGATCGCGGCTCAACAGACACAACTAACTGCTTTGCAAGCTGGTATGACGGTTGGAACTCGAAACCTAATCAGGAATGGTGTCAATCCCAAGACAGTTGCCAATTGGAGTTACGGAAACCATAATGGCAAGCTATTTACAGATAGGCACTTGTATCATAAGGGGCGTAACGAGAACTTATTTAAACTTACTAATGATGGAACTGCCGATGAAACTTCAGCGAGCTCTATGCCTTTTTCCGTTAAAAGGACAGCACAATATATCTTTCAAATGGTAGCATTTGGAGATGCTAGTGTTACTGGACTGAGTATATTTTTTGTAACAAAGTCCAAATCAGATAGTGCATACACAAGCACTCAACTACTTTTGGAAAACAAGAAGTTATCTACAGCTAAAGAGGAAACTATTACCATTGCGTTCACCACAGGAGCCAATGTAGATACCGGTTATATCCGAATCGACAATAATGGATCAAGCTCGGGTACTTCTGGCGCGCTTTATTTTGGAGATGTGATTGTTGCAGAAGGATCGATTGTGGGCAGTGCAGTACCAGCATTAGAAGACCAGAATGCAATCGATGATGCCCAGGACGCCCGTATAGCAGCGTTAGAAGCTCAAATCCGCCTGGGGGGGGGTAGAAACCTCCTAATTGGCACATCTTCAATGATTACCATTAACAAGAGCTGGTTTAATATTTCTTATATAGGTAGCTTAGCCAGCAAGAAGCTTACAATCGGAGACACAATTATTTATTCAGTGTGGCTTGATAACACAAACTCATCTATAACCCGTGGTAATTCGTATGCACAGATATATTTCTACGACATCAATGACCAATTGTTGACCACTAATTCGGGTAATCAAGTTTACCATGGTGAAAGTAAATTATCTGTAGTCATGGCACAGGTTCCAGCTGGAACAGTCTCGTTTAGGCTAGCTGAGAATACAAATAACATGGAATTAAATACGTCTGCCGGTATGCGAAAACTGGAAAAGGGCACCATATTGACTCCGTGGTCGCTAGCTCCCGAAGACGATCCAACCAGCATAGAATCAAGATTAGCAGCACTAGAAAATGCAGTGAAAGGAAGTTAATTAAATGAAAACAATATGGAGTTTAGACCCGAAATCCTTAGGTCAAACCAAGCAAGTCGATGAGTCATATCAGGTCAATCCACTATTCGAGACCGAAGTCGCACTACCAACCGGATTGCTTATCCCAGCATGGGATAGCAAAGCCCAAGGCTGGTATGACGCCGGCGGTGGAGTTGGCGAAAAATACGATCCCGTTTCGAAAATGGTCGCACAATTATTACTCAAAAACGCGTCATTAGAAGCACGAGTCGCAACATTGGAAGGGGTGTCCGCTGATGTTTCCAAGTAAAACAGATATCCAATTTTTATTTGACCAGGGCTTTTACACTATTGACGATCTCGGACTATATCAAACACTTGGTTACTTGACTGCCGATGAGGTCACCGAAATTCAGGGTGCACCTGAAACCACAGAGGAAGTGATCTAGTGCATTTATTTTTAGGATTCACGATTGCCGAATGGGGTGGTATTATTGCCATTATTGCTGCAATCTATGGCGTGGCAGTCCGCCCAATCAATGAGCATCTGTCACGCTTGTCAGACTCAATCGACCAGCTGAATCAGAGCTCTCGACTGGAGCATAAGGAGTTCGATCGACGATTGGATATTCATGATCAACGATTGGTCAAGCATGGTGCTGAGCTTGATTTTTTGTACGAGCTGAATCACCTCAAACGAAAGAGAGACGATGAATATGAAGATTAATTGGAAAGTACGTGTCAAATCACCAAAGTTTTGGCTGGCCATTGTGCCGGCTTTTTTGTTACTGGCGCAAGTCGTGGCGGTTCCGTTCGGTTATGATTTCGAAATTGAGCCACTCAATTCACAACTAATCGCAATCGTTAACGCAGCGTTTGCGCTATTGTCTATTCTGGGCGTGGTAACTGACCCAACAACGCCTGGAGCATCAGACAGCGAGCGAGTATTGACTAAAAAGGAGGAAAAATAATGGCATTAAAATTTATTGATATTTTTTCGGGATCTGGAACAGAAATCGCAGGTCGTTCAGATGTTGACGGCGTGATCATTAAGGCGACTCAAGGCACGACCTATGTTAATCCGCTTTGCAACGCACAATATGCACTAGCAAAACAGAAGGGAAGATTATTAGGGCTCTATCATTACGCGGCGGGTGGTGATCCAGTTGCAGAAGCCAATTACTTCATTGCTAACATCAAAAATTATGTTGGTGAGACAGTCCTAGTTTTAGATTGGGAGTCGTATCAAAACTCAGCGTGGGGAACAATTGGTTGGGGTGAAAAGTTTGTCAATCGCATTCATGAATTAACTGGTGTCTGGCCACTATTGTACACAGGCCTTGATGGGATTCGACAGAACAAATCTTTGGCCACGAAGTGTGGTTTATGGTTTGCAGGTTATCCAGATAATCGAGACAGTTGGACAGTGCCAACATTTTCGTACAATATTAGTCCTTGGTCGACATATACACTCTGGCAGTTTAGTTCTTCAAACGGGAAATTAGATCGGAATGTGGCCGCAGTCGATGCGAATGGCTGGCGAAAGATTGCTAATCCTAGTGGCACAACAAAACCAGTTACACCATCGAAACCAGTGGTCAAACCTACCCCCGCAGTGCCTGCATACAGCACGGCGGGCAAGACACTTGAAGCCATGGCTAACGACGTGATGGCGGGTAAGGTTGGCTCAGGTGCCACTCGAGCTAAGCTGTTGGGCAGGTATGCAACTTCGGTTCAAGTTCTTGTCAACTACAAGATGAAAACAGTCAGTGCCACAAGCTTAAATAGTACGTTGGCATCGGAAGTCAAAAAGGGTGTGTTCGGTGCTGGGGCTACTCGGCAGAAGTTACTTGGCAGCTACTACAACGGAGTTCAAGCAGTGATCAACAAATCAGTGGTTGTCCACACTTACTACACCGTCAAATCTGGTGACTCGTTCTGGTCGATTGCACAGAAATATGGCGTCGACATGAACAAGTTAGCTTCGCAGAATAAGCTGACGATCAAGTCAGTGATCCACCCTGGCCAGAAATTATTGATCAAATAAGTTTAAGCCTACCTCGGCTAAGAGGTAGGCTTATTTTTTATGTTTAATTTAGTGTCAATACGATTTTAAGTTCAATCACAAAAAAGCGTTGTAAAGTTATAATTAATAAGCTATATTGGATTAAGTAACATCTACAAACATAACGGGGTAATAACAAATGACGTTCTTTCTTCCAGCGTTTAGCAATTTGCATGAATTGTTAGAAACTTTATCATACATTGCAACCATCATTGGAATAGTAGCGATTTATTTGACCGTCAAAGGATTAAAAAGAGATCAAGAAAAAGAACTGAATGCCAACAAGCAAACATTAGTAAATAATTCAGTTAAAATATTGAAGGCTTTTTCTGAAAAAATTATTCCGGAAATGAGCGATTTCGTCAATAAATACCCAGTTGAGGTTGAAATCTCCAAAAGAAAAGCCTTAGAAGAAGTCAACCATTACATTACCGACGATTTATCGAAAATCGATAAACTGCCAAAAGATGAAAAGCTAGACTGGGCAATTGAGATGCAAGCAAAGACTGCCGCTGCCGCTGGTCAAATTTTTAATGAGTTGGAACAGATAAGTGTCTACATGAACTATGATTTAGTTGAGCCAAATCTAGTTTTCGGACCAATCCATAAAGTGTTTTTGAACTTTGTTTCCACCAACAGTGATTATCTAGAATTTATTAGTAGCGAAGACGCTCCGTACGAAAATGTCCACAAGCTTTACGAAAATTGGACTAAAGTCGAACGAATGCGGATTTTGGATAAAAAACAGTCTGCACTGAACGATGAGAAACGTAAACTGACTAATAATGAGTGAAATTAGTGTATCATGGTGTTATAATTAGTTTGTCAAGTAATTGATGGAGGTATTGATCATGATTGATAAAGCGTTGAAGGAGTTTCTCATACAATTAGAAAAGAGAAATGAGCAGGACAAAGAAGAGATTAATAAGAAACTATTTTCAGGTAAAGTAATCAATTAATTACAAAGAATTAAATTAAACAGTTAAACTTGTGCTGATAAGCTTCTATCCTTTATGGATAGGGGCTTATTTTTTTGTGATTAAATACCTAGATCATGCTATAATTAACTTGTTGGAGTTTTTATAGTAATCCACTATGATGAAGCAAGCTAGTCTGCAAACTAACTTGCTTATTTTTTTGCAATTATTTTAAAATAAATTTGTCTATAGTGTAGACAAAAAGTGTCTATGGTGTTATACTGTGTATATAGTCAAGAGGAACAAAAAAGCCCAGAATTAACTGGGCTGGTCGCTAAACCTCTTCGATTATAACATAAAAAATCGGAGGTATTACAGATATGAAAATTTTACAACAAGCAAAAAATGGTGTTATGGTCAGTGGATTGAAGAGTTACGAAGAATTAGATGAAGCCGAATTATCTGTATTAAGATTTCAAAGTGGCACAAGTAAAGATGATTACACAGATTACCAAGTCCGTTACAACAAAAAAGGCGAATTGTTGGGCGTATCAGCCAACGAATTCACCGAAGATAAGAAAGTAAAAGTTGACGAGGGCGGCAAGGAAGCACAAGCATACTTTGACGGCTTCAACATCTTATATGGCAGTGGTAAAGAACGTGCAGACGCTGTTAAGCGCCATGAACAAAACACCGGTCGTAAGATGGACGCAAAAAAAGCTGGAATCGCAAGAGCATTAAAGAACCAACCAATTGATCGTGAAGAAAACAATCAAGATTCAGAAGTTAAAAGTGAAATTACATCAGATAAAATTACATCAGATAAGGAAATAAAAAATGGCGGAATTTAAATACAGTTGGCGAGATGAATACGGTTCGGACATGGATAAGGCCAAGGCTTTATTGTCTGATGACTCAATTTCAGGCACATATATCAGCAATGTGGCAGACATCAGCCGCCAAGGCGTGTCTAACTATCGGACAGGAAAGACAGATATTGAGAGCGCAAACTGGAGTGTTGTCACTAAGCTTTCCCGAGCTTACGAAGCCGACTGGATACAGAAGCAGATCGGCGATAACCAGACTGATTTTGTGTTGTTTATTCAAAAAATCAGCAGTGAACTTAACACTGTTGCCAACAATTACGAAACAAAAGGCAACGAAGAAATGACCAATGTTTTTGATCGCTTAAACGAGATGACCGGGAGCGATATTATTCAGCTGATCGATCTATACAAAGCATATAAGGACGACGAAGGATAATATGAAGAAAAGAAAATTTAATATTACTGTCGGGACTTCGGTTGGAAAAATCACAGTTTTAGAAATAATTGGTAATCGTATCACTGATCAAAAATATCGGTGTCATTGTGATGATTGTGGACGAGATGACTTCGTCGTTTCTCGTGCCACGCTAAGATGGCGAATCAAGTATAATAGCAAGGCTGGTTGTGGTTGTATTCCAACTCGACCGAGACGCGAAGAAATGCCACCTCCCAGAGATTTAACCAATAAAAAATTCGGTGAACTTACGGTTAAAAAGCTACTTAAAAAGGACGGGTATCGTTCGATTTATCTTTGCGAGTGCTCATGTACAAAAACGAAGAACGTTAGTTATCAGCTACTAGTTAACGGGAAGACTAGGTCATGTGGACACCTAGCAAAACAATCGAATAGCAAGTATGGGAAGCTGGCTGGTGATCTGTTGTCCAGCAAAGTTGATGGAGTGTCAGTTAGACAAATTGCTCAAATGTATTCAGTTCAGCAAAAAAATAATACGTCTGGCGCTAAAGGCGTTGCTGTGTACAAACGTAAGGACGGTACAGTTCGCTGTTATCGCGCGTATATAAAAGTTAATGGCAAGCAGATTTCGCATTCAGGTTTTGCGACAGTTGAGGAAGCAAGCCTTGAGCGGAAACGCCTAGAAGAAGAATATTTCGAACCCACTTTAGAAAAAGTGAAAGATAGAAAAATTACGAAAAATATCGATCGACGAGTTAACGAATATCTTGGTCGATAACTGGACGGCGAAGTTTCCTGAAAGCAATCAATGTTGGTTGCTTTTTTCATACCAGCGTGTGTGATCACATCAATATGGAGAGTATAAAAATGAATGAATACGAGAAAGAATTAGTGGAGGAATATCAGGCACATTTCAATAAGTTATATAATAGTAGATACTGGTTAGTCGTGGTCAATAATCATTTCGACGACATATATTCATTTTTCATTTATTCGGAGAAAGTCCGTGGAAAGATTCAGCGCAGTTATGAGTTAGTCCATTTCCCGCGTGATCCAGAATTATACGATAAGATGATTGCAAAATTGAAGTCGATCAGCAAACTATCAATCGAGTACCGCGATACCAGACACCTGATCCACCCAGGAGAAGACATCACGCACGACACGATCCATGGGCACGGCAGGTCTACAAAATATGATCCAAAAAAATAGCCTTCAATTGATCAATTGTTTTGATACTATATTATATGTTTTTTCTGCGGTATAATAATCCTTGAATATAGTTGCAGTAATCTTTTCACCTTGATACATGATCAGAAATTTATCATCAAGGATCAACGTGGTTGTATCTGTTGACATAGCTTTTTCCATAAAAATCACCTCAAAAATATCAAGATACGGTACCGATACGGTACAAGGGCTTATAAACTCTGGAACAACAGCACTGGTAACTATCGAATGGGAATAGGGTTTAATAACGAAACCAGGTTAAAAAATGTTTTAGCATGCAGCAAAATATATATTAGCGAACTGAACCGTCATAATTGTTTTTTAAATTATGACGGTTCAGTTCTTTTCTTTATCTAAAATCATGATTTTAGCATCAGGCAATCTAGTCCGCCTGTTTCTCTGCTAAGTAATGATCTTTTTCCAGCTGCCATTTATGCGTATCCTCTGCAGTGATTGCGCGCAATATCTGCGCTGGATTTCCGGCTACAATCACGTCATCGGGGACATCTTTTGTGACGATTGATCCCGCGCCAATCACGACGTTGCTGCCAATCGTCACGCCTGGCAGAATCACGGCATTACCACCGATCCAAACGTCACTGCCAATTGTGATTGGGCGGCCATATTCTAAATCTTCGTTTCTAATAGCCGCATCGATAGGATGACCGGCGGTGTATAACGAAACGCGAGGGCCGAGCATGACGTTATCGCCAATGCGAATCAGTCCGTCGTCGAGGAAAAAACAATCGTAATTCGCATAGAAATGTTTACCCACATGGATATGCGAGCCAATGTCCATCCGCGTAGGCAATTCAATATAGGCGTCTTTCGTCGGACAATCAATTAATTGATTGAGAATTTCGTTGCGTTGGGCTTGTTGAGATGGCGCAGTGATGTTGTATTGATAACACAGCTCTTTGGCGCGATTTCGTAATTTAACCAGCGTTGGTTCTGGCGAATAATAAAGTTTCCCGGCGAGTAAAACGTCCTCTTCTGATCTCATAATTTCCTCCTGAAGGTTGTATGTATTTGACTGCTTTCACTGTAGCAAATATTTGCAAAATTGTGAACACGTTCAAAAAATAGTTTTCTTAAAACTTTTTTATTCGCTGTTGACACGATGATCGTGGCTGGATCTAATCGCTTTTTGAAGGCCATTGTGAAGATCAGCATAGAATTCAGCCTAGTTTTGAAAACGTTTTAGTAGCTATTTAAGCAGAATAGTCCATACTGTGGATGAAAATAGTTGCCGTAATCGAAGGTGTCATAGGAGTAGAGGAGGAACTTGAAATGTTTGATTGGGAAACAAAAGAACGTGCAGAATATAGTCGCAGTAGTCAGGTGAGCTTTGTGAAATTGACGAAGCGAAGTTACCTCACAGCAAGTGGTATCGCTCCCAAACATACCAATGAGTCATCCTTTCTGGAAAAGGCGGATGTCGTTGTGAATTTGGCAAAGTTGATTAGCGAGGGTCCTGTTGCTGGCATTGACATTCCCGGATTTAAAAATTATCGACCCTATCCTGTGCAAGCCGTTTGGCAGGGGGATGCTTTTAAAATTTGGCTCAAACAACCGCTGTTTATCAATGAAACTATTTATAATCAAGCGATGAACCAGGCGAGTTTATCACAGTCGGTTGACTTTGAACAATTAGCAGAAGGCACCGAAATACAAACGATTGTCAATGGTGCCGTCACTCCAGCGCTAGTTAGTGCGTTGCAACAGGAAGTCACAGAAGTTGGCTATCAATTGATTGAGCCAGACAGCCATCGCGAATTATATTTAGATGGCTTGCCTCTAACGAATGAGAAACAAGTATTGTTGAGATTAGCGCTTGATATTAACGTGAAACAACCTTCATTGGCTGTTTATAATTAACAAATTGAAGAGAAAAGCGAGATGACAAAGATGAAAATGTCAGTCGTGGTACCAACTTATAATCTCGATTCATACGTGAGCGTCCTCTTAAAAAATCTAACCAACCAAACTGTGAATTTCGAATTATGGCTGGTTGATGATGGCTCAACTGATCAAACAGCTTCGCAACTCGGTGAATTTGTGAAGGGTAAGCCTGATTTTCATGCGATTCAATTAAAACACGGTGGGGTTTCTGTGGCACGAAATTATGGCTTGCGTCATGCAACTGGAGATGGCATTATTTTCGTCGACGGTGATGATATGATCGCGCCCAATTTTGTTGAAACGTTGAGTCAGGGATTGGCTGAGGATGCGGTAATGGCTGCCGTCGGTTACGAGTGGTATCGACGTCCAGCAACAAGAGCCGCCGGTTTTATGGCGTTAGATCAAAAATCGGTCTTTGATCAAGTTTCACATCATGGAACCGAAATCGGTGGCTATGTTTGGAATAAAGCTTTTCGAATTTCGGCGATCAAGGCTGCCAATTTAACTTTTGATGAATCCCTAAATTTAGCGGAGGATTATCTTTTCACAGCGACCTTCGTTGCCAGATCACCAGGCAAATATGTTTATTCGCCACACGTTTTGTACACGAAGCGAAATCGGCGAGACAGCACGATTCACAATGCGAGCCGCGCAGACAGACAAGAAGAGGATCGGATATTTGAGCAAATTTACGCTTTACGAAAATGGATCAAATAATCAATTAACCAGCGATATTGTGGCGGATTCTCGTTAAAAAGACAGCTAAATAATTAAAAAATTTCTAGGCAACGTTCAAGATGGCATGACTTCGATATTCTTTCGGGTCATGTCATTTATTGTTAATTGACTTAACGATAATAAATATCTAAACTTAGAGGAGCCATTATTCTATTATCAGTCCAGAATTGGGTCGGGCGTTTTAAAAAACGGGGGGAATTCTCTAAAATGAATCATCAAAAATTAGCCACACTGACGATTACAATCATGGCCGCATTAACTTTGTCGGCGTGTACGAGCCACACCAAGGGCAACACTTCTTCAAAGTCAGCGATTGTTTCAAGCAAGTCTGTGAAAAGCAAGAGTCAGAAGGCGACCGCCAAAACCGCAACTAGCACAAAAAAGGCGGGCATCATGAACCTTGCCCAAATTCAGAAGGGTGATTACAGTAGCCTTGCCGGAACTTGGACTGAAGTTCGGACGGGCGCCAATCGGCATGATGCCACTGGGATTGATTATACAGACGGCGGGACCGACCCAATTACGATGACTAAAAATAAAATTGTCAATGGTCAAATGAGTATCCAAGGGCAAACTTTGACCGATGCTGATGGCCGGAAAAATTTAATTTTTCAAACGAAAGATCATGTTTTGACCGCCTCATTGGCCGATCCGTCCGTTGCCATCAACTGGTCCGTTAGCTTTTATCCGAAAGGCACGACCGATGCTAACAAAGAAGAAATCGGTGCGGTCGGCAATGATCGAAATCTAATTGTGATCTGGACGAGCAATAATTCCTATACGCAGGTCTTTGCGCAAGGCCCCGCTAAAGCAGTAGCTACGACGACTCAGACGAGTTTAAACATCAGCCAAATCGCCCAGAATAATTTTGCCAGTCTGGTCGGAACTTGGAAAAACGAGACCGATGGCAAAACAATCGTCGTGACCAACCAAACGATGAATAAGCCTGCTGGAAGTCACGTGGCTGCGTCTATAGGCGCGGTTGTGAGTGGGGCGGATAATAATGGTTATCCAGAAGTTATCACGTCTGGCGCGATTACAGTCGGTTATATTCAAGGCGGCATCGGCACGTTTGACCCCAGCATCATGGGTTCGGCTTTCGAGCCATTTCTGATTGTTCCCAAGAATGTTAAGCTGCCAGCTGCTCAAGGGCTGTATGACACCGACGATTCGGATACGACGCGCGATCAACTCGTTCGTGGCATTCAATCGGGTAATGGTGTGCAACCACATACGTATTACAGACAATAAAAAAATAAAGAGCCACTTTCTCAAATAGAGAAAGTGGCTCTTGTTATCTGTGCACATCAGTTTCATAAAAGTTCATCATGTGAGCCTGTTTCCAGTAAATATAAAATTAATTTTTCACCGTCAATTTGGTAGAGCAAGAGCCAATCGCCGGAAATGTGCAACTCTCTGATGCCCGCGCGATCGACGAGCTGATGATCCTTAAATTTTGTGTTTAATTTAGCCGTTTCTTGAAAAACAAGAGCGTGCAAGGCATCTTCGAATAGTGTCTGATCGTAATGTTTTTTCATGAGTTTCTTGTATTGACGTTTAAATTTTGACGATCGAACAATTTCTTTAATCATTTTCATCGTCGCTGTTCAAATCGGCCATTAAACTTTCGATGCTAGTAAACGACTTGCTCTGACCATCTTTGATTTCTTGGATGGCGGCATCTAACGGAGAACCGATCGGCGTGAATGGCAGGGCATTTTTGCGAACCATTTGTGTGAGGAACATTGTGATGGCTGTTGACATGTCCATACCCATACTATTTGCGACACGCGCGGCACTCTCCTTCAATTCGACTGAAACACGCGCACTCACGGTACTTTTCTTTTCTTTAATATCCATGGATGAACACCTACCTTATCACTTTAATTATACGTTCTGTATTGCAATTGTGCAACTTCGTGATACAAAAAGTTTGGTAGAAATATTTTGTGGACTTGGTTCGCAGAATTTGTATGCCTTTAAAATCATTTGAAAATAAAAGCATACGATATGATCTACTAATCAAACAAATAAATAGACTGTTATTAAAAACGGTGTATACTAAAGATATACGAAAGGGGCGAACTTTGATGAAAGTGAAAGTCAGAACAGTTGGCAATTCAACGACTCTAACGATTCCCAAAGAATTTAAGGTTGAAAAGGGAACCGAATTTGAAGCAGAGCAACATAGTGATGGTTCAATTGTTTTCAAACCAAAACATCGTAATCCGTTTGAGGGGGACTGGTTTAACCAGAATCTTAAACAAGTTGATATCATGACTGAGGCGGAGGATCTTGACAGTGAGTGGCGTTAAAAGTTACATTCCGGGTAAGGGTGATTTAGTGCTGATAAACTTTGATCCTAGCACAGGCCACGAGATCAGGAAATACCGACCAGCTTTGGTCGTTAGCAATCAAAAATATGCAGAATTAACTGGGCTGGCGTTAGTTTGTCCAATAACACACGCAGAAAATAATCATTTAACTGATTCTGGATTGATGATTGAAATACAATCACAAAAAGTCAGCGGATTTGTGAACCCTTTGCAATTTCATACCTTCGATTTCAAAAGACGCGACATGCGATTCATTGAAAAGGTGCCGAGAAAGGTTTTGGCACAAGCTGTCCAAACCATTAATGATATTGTTAATGCCGGAGAATAGCGTTTATCTAAAGAAAGTTAAGTCAGTTTAAACGCGATCAATTTTTAAATTGGTCGCGTTTTTTTAAATATAAATTATATTTATGTGCGCCGAATGTCTAATTCGCCATTCAGAAGTCAAAATAAGATATAATTCAATCAAAGATGACAGCGCGACAAGTTTATCAAGGAGGTTGCAGCCAAATGGATGATACGATGATTCAACTTGCGCAACAGGAGGAAGATTTGGTCCTCACAGATGCGCAGATCGACTGGCTTTTAGCACACGTGGGTGATCTCGATGGAAAGATTCGCGACCAAACGGTTTATTCGTTATTTGGACGCGGGTTCTTCGAGGGCGCTGCTTCTATCGAGCAACAAAAAAGAATTATCGCGGTGACGACGCAGGAAAATAATTTGTTCAAAGATATCGAGCAGCCACAAAATGATCGTGTTTTTCTACGTAGTTTCACGGCGTTGTTGGCGGCATTATTCCTAGAAAAAGAAACGACGTCAAAAATAATGACGCCTGAGCAACTTGATTATTGGTTTACTGCGGCCAACAAATATTTGCGCACAGAACAGGATTGGCGGGGCTACGTACCAGAAAACGGTTGGGCACATGCGATTGCGCACGGCAGTGATTTGTTAGCGACCGTTGTGGCGCATCCCGATTATGCAGAAGTTGACGCGGCCTTGCAAACTGTCCGCAGTGTTTTCGCGCGGATGCAGTCGCCGTTTTTGGATGACGAAGAAGAGCGGCTCGCTAATATTCTAGTCAGCATGTTCAACGCCGAGAAATGTTCATTGCCGCAACTCGCCGACTTTTTGAACAATCTGAATACGATCTTGTGGACCGGATATGACGATGACGATTTGGCGACTTATTATCGCATCAGCGCCTTCGAAAAGTTCGTGCGCACGATCTACTTCAGATTGCCAGCTGCGGCAGAAATCACCCGACCGATCATCGATGACTATTTTCACAAAATGGGTTATGACAACTGAACCTGAAATTTATGTTTAAACGGCAAAGAAGCGGGAGACCGCTTCTTTTGTAGCTTGTGGATTACTTGGCGCGTTGTTGAAATAAACGGTTCATTCGTTTTGTGGCATTAGTTCTGCACGCGAACAGATGCCTATTTTCGGTCGTCCGATTTTGCGCAATTTAAATATTATTTGTCTAGCCACCTCGCTGATCTGGGTGGCTTTTTTGGTCATAAGCAGTGGCCATTTTATTTCCTAAAGTTAAAATTAATTTGACAAATATTGGCTCGTGCGCGATACTTTTAAAAGTTAACACCATATACTATTCATCGTGTTAATTAAATCATTGGGGAAAAGGTGGCGCTATATTTATGAGTACAGTGAAAAAGCATTCGAAGATTTTATTATTACTTAGCTTGATCGTTATTATTCCTTTGCTATTGTTATATATCGCAATGAAATTCGTCTCTTATGAACAGGAAGTCAGTACCAGCCAGATCAATGTAGCGGTGGTCAACAACGATCAGCCCGCGAAGTTTCAAGGCAAGACGGTAGATTTAGGCGGTGGCGTTCAGAAGAAGTTGGCGCAGAATCATCAAGTGACGTGGCGTTTCGTTTCGGCGAAGGCTGCCAATGCGGGTCTTAAAGATGGCACGTATCTGATGAAGGTCACGTTGCCGCAGGATTTTTCCAAAAATGCGACGACTGCGCTGAATACGAAGCCGAAAACAAGTCAAATCGACGTGGCCATGTCAGATCACAACAACTTTGCCTCGCACATGATCACCGAACAAGTCGCCGAACAATTGCGCGCGCAAGTGATCACCAATGTGCAAACGGCTTATAACGAAAATGTTTTTTCCGCGATGAAAGAATTAGGCAATGGTGTCAGCCAAGCTTATGCTGGTACGCAGCAGTTAAAAACGGGGACTGAGCAATTGAGTTCGGGCAGTCATCAACTAACGAATGGCTTGGCAGAATTACTCAGCAAGACCCAACCACTTGCCTCAGGCGTTAAGCAATTGGCGACGGGGAGCACGGCTTTAAATACCGGTGTGAAATCTTATACGGCTGGTGTGAGTCAGGTCAACAACGGAATCGGCACGTTAAAATCGGCGACGGGTCCGTTGGCGTCTGGTGTGGCACAGTTAGATGCTGGTGGGACACAATTAAACAGTGGGATCCAAGCATACACGGCTGGTACCAGTCAGCTGAATAGTGGCTTGGCAACACTGGCCAGTAATAACGCGGCTTTGAATGGGGGCACGCAACAAATTAATGACGCCATCAATCAATTAACGACTGGTAGTCAGCAATTGCATGCAGGATTAAGTGATGCTGCTAATAACATTGATAATCAGTTGGCATCTGGTCAACCACAGATTGATGAGTTAACGAGTGGTTTAAATGCGCTTAATCAAGGTGTCATTGATTTGAATTATAGTGTCAATGGTGAAGGCAGCCAGCAGCTTACAAACGATCTAACGACGGTTGGTGGCGCATTAACGAGCATGCAAACTTCGTTGATCAGCGTTTCAGGAAACATGAACGCGTTGAAAACAGATTTGACTGCTGCAGGAGCGGGCTTCACCGCGGCAGGGGACGCGGCGACACAGGTCTCAGAAATTCTAGCCGATCCCAAAATTTCTAAGGCAATTTTCTCGGCGGATCCAAGTGCTGCGATCAAATTAGCCACCTTAAAGGGCGCGTTGACTAAAGGCATGAACGATGGTAAAACCGCCTTAACAAATGCCGGCGCGGATGCAACCAATGTCGGTGTCGATCTCACCAATACCGGAACAGCTTTGGCACAAACGAAAGCACCTATGGAAGATGTGCAAAAACAATTAGAGACGTTACAAGCCGCTGTCGCAAAATTGGCGGATGGCACGCCAACCGTTACAGCCGGTGCTAAAAAAGCAATTGCCACATTACAGGCTGGACTCACCGAAGTCAGCGTTGGTCTCAAGCAACAGGGTCAGACGACGACTACCATGGGGGCAATTCAAGCCAGTGGTGCGATTCGTAATGGCTTGGTTCAAGTGAGCGCAGGCCTCAACGGTAGCAGTGGATTGATTACCGGTTTGAAAACTTATACAGCTGGTGTCCAACAGGCTGCTAATGGTGGTCAAACATTGGTTGCCAATAACAGCCAACTGAATTCTGGTTCTGCAGCTTTAGCGACAGGTTTGCGCCAACTCAATGGGCAAGTGCCGACGCTGACTGCTGGTGTTAATGAGTTAGCGAGTGGTAGTAATCAGTTGGTTGCCAATAATGATCAGCTGACAGATGGCTCAACGCAATTGGCAACAGGATTAGGCCAGCTTGATGCGCAGGTGCCCACTTTGATCGACGGCGTCACGCAATTGAACGATGGTGCCAGTGAATTGGATACTGGATTGACGCTTGAAGATGACGGCATGGGTACATTGAACGATAAGTTAGCCGATGGCAGTCAACAAGTGAGCAACTTGAATTTCACCTCGGCCAATGTGGATCAGTTTGTCACACCAGTCGTTAATAAAACGCAGGTCGATAATTTATCCAAGCCATTATTATCGGTGCTCGCACCCTTAGTCATTTTCATGGTCTTATTCATCGGCGCGGTGTTGATCGAACTCGGATTCAATCGTTACAGCCGCCGTTTCCACGCACAACCAAGATTACAAAAAATGCTCCTACTGACATTAGCGGTGATTTTACAAGCAGTTGGCATCGTTGTGGTGACAACGTGGATGGGAATTGCAGTCGCGCATCCAATTAGCCTGTTGCTGTTGTTGATTTTAGGCGGCGCCGTCTTCACCTTGATTGTCTTCAACTTTGATCGGTGGTGGGGAACATTGGGTGTCTTGGCAACCATCGCAATTTTATTCGTGCAACTGATCGTGTCTGGTGGGTTATTGCCGAACGCAATGTTATCCACAGTCTATCAAATTACCGGGAAGTTTTTACCCGGAACTTATTTACTCAATGGTCTCAATTATGTCTTAAACGGCTTGGCGACGAGTCCATTGATCAGCACTTTCATTCTGTTTGTTTTCTTGGCGATCTTTAGCTTACCATTTGTCCTAAAGCGTCATTTAAGCGCGCTAAATCAAGAATAATATGGTACGCTCAATATAGACGAATAAGAAAGTGAGTAATTCATGATGAGTGAACCACATGATGCTTTGTTAGAAGATTATATTGATGTGTACATGTCGGGTTTCAAATATATTAGTGATTTAGTTTCGGAGCCGACAAAAAAATTTAATTTATCATTTGAGCAATTCCTGATCATGCGCGATATTGCCGACGGTCAGCAAGTGGCAATGTCAGATGTTGCCCTGAAACGTGGCGTGACTAAAGCAGCTATTTCCCGGCAGATACGCGTGATGTTGGAGCATGACTACATTGCACAAGAACGGGATGCCGTTGATCGACGCCGACAATATTTGCGGTTGACGACAAAAGGCCAAGAAGTCACGCAAGCTATCGAGCAGGCGATCCGCGAGCGCTTCGATTATTGGATTGATTTGTTCGGCAAAGATGACGCGCAAGAGCTCTTGCGTCTAATGCGCCGAGTTAGCACGGAAATTCTGGGCAAAGACAAGGATTGAATGTGACTTGCCACTAAAAAAGCAGCCTCATCATCAACTTTTAAAAGTGATGGCGAGGCTGCTTTTGCGTTTGAAATCTAAATTTATTTATTTTTGGCGAGTGCTTCTTTCAGCGCCATTGTGAGGGTTGCGGAAAAATTAATGCCGCGTTCTTCTGCCTGTGTATTTCCGTTCATATTTCTTCAAATATTTCCGAAATAATGGCATAATAAACATGGATATCGTAATTTTTTTTAAGCGACATTGTTTAAATAAATAAGATAGGATTACTCGAAATGGATCTGAAAAATAAAGATATGAAGTACGCGAAGTTAGGTCAAACTGATCTCGAGGTTTCGAAAATCTGTATTGGCGCGATGAGTTTCGGCGAACCGGGAACGATGCATGATTGGTCGCTTGATTATGAGAACAGTGAAAAAATCGTTCGCCACGCATTAGGCTTGGGAATTAATTTTTTCGACACGGCTAATGTTTATTCGAAGGGGACTAGCGAAGAATATTTAGGTCGAGCGTTAAAAGTAAACCAGGTTGCGCGCGATCAAGTTGTGCTGGCTTCAAAAGTTTATTTCAATCCAGGACGCCTTTCTCGAGTTGCAATTATGCGCGAAATTGATGGCACCTTGAAACGATTAGGGACCGATTATTTAGATCTCTACATCATTCATCGCTTCGATTATGACACACCGATCGAAGAAACGATGGAGGCCCTCAACGATTTAGTCAAAGCCGGCAAGGTGCGCGCAATCGGTGCGTCAGCAATGTATGGTTATCAATTTTATAATATGCAGCAAGTCGCTAAGGATCATGGTTGGGCGCAATTCCAGACGATGGAAAATCATTATAATCTGTTGTACCGTGAGGATGAGCGGGAATTGATTCCGATCTGCAAGCAGATGAACGTTTCACTGATGCCATACAGTCCGCTGGCAGCCGGTCATTTAAGCCATCGCGAATGGCAAGTCAACACGCTGCGGAGTCAAACCGATCGAGTGGCGATGGGCAAATATGATCGCGCCGAAACCGAAGATAAACGCATCGTGATCCGCGTGGACGAAATTGCCCAGAAGCATCACGTTTCCATGTCGCAGATCGCCTTGGCGTGGCAATGGGCAAAGGGTGTCACAGCGCCGATCGTTGGTTCCACGAAGGCCAAGCATTTGGATGATGCGGTTGCGGCGTTGGCGGTTCAGTTGACCGACGAAGATATTAATTACTTGGAAGAATTGTACATGCCTCACGAGATCGTTGGGGCAGTCGATCAGAATCCCGCAGAGGGCACAGTGCTGATCGACGAGAAAAAATAACTCGGCCATAGCCTTTTCGCTATTAAGCCGAATATTGTTTTTCAACGAGTTTGATCAAATAAAGCAACTTGAAAAAATATAGTTAAGTCACACTTCGGTAATTGGAGAAATCCGATTTTGAGGTGGTGCTTAACTATTTTTTTATTTTCCCGAATTGTCAAATCAAGTGCAACACTACTGATCTATTCTTATAAATTGGTATAGTTAGTCGTCT
>NZ_RHOW01000001.1 GCF_003946215.1 Lapidilactobacillus mulanensis | reverse complement strand
ATGCCGTTCAAGAATGTGCATAAACACTTTAATTATTTGATTGTCCTCTTGACAGGAGCCGAGCCTTACGTTCTTTTATACATCGTTATTCTTCTTCAGTTGGTGCCCAATGATTGATCGGTCCGAATTTATGGCCGACATCTATTGGATTAGCAATAGCTTGATGGACAAATTTCTTAGCAATCTTGATGGCTGTGGCAACGTCGCGCCCCTTGGCAACTTCAGCGGTGATGACGGCGGAAAGCGAATCCCCAGTACCGTTAACGCGGTCGGTGTGCACATAAGGCTCAGTTAGCCAAAAATTATCGCCGTTTTCTAGTAAAACATAGTCGCTGACTACATCTTGATGTTCATTGTCGTGACGACCCTTGATCATCACATTTTTGGCACCGAGTTTTTGTAGCAACTTCGCACTGTCGGCAACTTCTTTTTCGTTTTCCAGCGGTAATTCCGTTAACTTCTGAGCCTCATAGAAATTCGGGGTCAGAACAAAAGCCATCGGTAATAATTTCTCGCGGAAAGTTTCGTAAGCATCTTGCTCCAGCAACATGGAACCATGTTTGGTAATGATTACGGGGTCAACAACTAAGGGGCCAAAATCGACTTTTTGATAATTGTCGGCAACTGTATTAATAACGGCTCGGTTAGCCAACATGCCGGTCTTACTTGCGCGGATGTGAAAATCTTTTGCCAGCGTTTTAAATTGTTGGGTGATGAATTCTTCGGGCATGATTTGAGCGGCTTCGATCTGGTAAGAATTACCGGAAACCGCGGAGGTCAGTAGCCCCATGCCATAAACGCCGCGGCGGAAAAAGCTAAGCATGTCTGCTGGCATACCAGCGCTGCCGTCGGAATCGTTACCGGCAATTGTTAACGCCTGAATATATTCGTTTGTCATAAAAATAACCTCGATTAAAATAAGTATTGGAATAACGAGCGGGTTAAAATTAATTACCGTTTCATTTGTTGCTTACTACCAGGACTGTTATAGTAGCTCAACGTCGGAAAATGGATAATTAGGGTGGTTCCGCGGCCGACAGCAGAAGTTGCGGTCAGTTGATGGCCTAACTTTTCCGTGAGCTTCTGGGCAAGATAGAGGCCCAATCCAGTCGCGTGCGTATCTGCATGCCGCCCATTTTCACCGGTGAAGCCTTTTTCAAAAATTCTGGGTAAATCTGCGGCAGAAATACCGATGCCAGAATCGCTGATCAACAATTGCAGATCATCTGGCGTTGTCTTAACGTCTATCTTGATCGTACCAGAATCGGGCGTGTATTTCAGACTATTGGTGATAATCTGCTGCAGGATAAAACTGAGCCACTTCTGATCGGTGAGCACGGTATAATCTAGATTGCCTTGCACCAACTGAATATGCTTATGAATGAAATAATTCATGTTGTCGCGAATCACCGGATTAATGATCGACTTGAGATCATATTGCTGAATTAAATAATCGTTGGCAAAATTACTTAAGCGCGAATAGTATAACACTTCTTCCACGTAATGGTTGATGCGGTTGACTTCGTTGGTCAGCTGATAATATTTCTCTTCACCAATATCTAATTCTAAATCATCACTGATCAATTGCAACGCGGCAAGTGGCACCTTGATATCATGCACCCAACTATCGATGAATTCGCGCTGATCGTTTTGCTCGGCCACCACATTGTTGAGAACTTGCCGATGTGTCTCGATCAGCGTGTCCCCATATTTTTGAACTTGGCGTTCATTGTTGGCGTGGGCATTTTGCAGCGGGTGGTTGAGAATGTTGTCGGGATCCTTGATTCTCTCGTCGAGCTGATGAAACCAACGTCGGCGATTGAAGTAGAGGATGGCTAGGAAGACGCCGAGCAGCAGGGTCATCAATAAATCTAAGTAGATGAGATTGACGATCGATAATGGATGTGAAGGTTCCAGCCAGATCAGTAGGTTGAGTAAAAATAACCCGATGAACCAAAAGGCAATTTGAGATAAATGATCACGGATAAAATTGCGAAAAGTCATGTTGCGCCTCCTGAATCGATGTGGATGTTTGTGGTTGAGTTAATCTTGAAGGCTTTGTTTACTAGTGGTAGGAGTTTGTTTGGTTCCGTCAGAACGCTCCAGAAAATAGTTGCGCCTCGCTGTGGGGATGACTTCAAGCCTTTTGAAGCCCACAAAAGTCTTGAAGATCACCCTTGTTCTAGCGGGACTTGGGTTTAAGTGGTAACTGAATTATTAGTCAACCCATCTGAGAACATTTAGGAAATAAGTTGGTCCCGCAAGAACAATTTCACTGCGAGGCGCAACTTTTTCTTCCGCGTTCTGACTCATCCTGGCAGCTTTATAGTGGTTACTCCAGTCAACGTCTCGTTCTGTGCGACTGATTTGTACCGCAACCGTTTTTTGTAGAGGACGAAAGGCGGACTTGATTATCACACAAACTTTATTGAGGAACTATTCTGAGTAAAGGCAACAATGTCCATCAAGCTTGAGGAACCCTGTTATTCAGATCCTCGCTTAACCAAAATAAGTTTAGGCAGAAGTTGCGGAAGAAAATAGTGGGATTGCAGTGGTAATTTTGTTAATGAGCGATTTTTGCGAATTTACAAAATGGGAAAATGTGAGATTCGATGGTTTTCCGGAGCTCACATTTTAGGCGGAAGAATTTCCGGTTTTTGGAAATCCTGCAGCCGTCCCCACAGCAACTCCCACTATTTTCTGGAGCAACTTCTGCCGAAGGTAGATTGCTTTTTACGCACTAGAAAGATAATTCAGTTTTTAATTAACTATCCTCTCTACAGCAACTTCCGCCGAAGTAGATAATATTTTCGAACTCAATTCATCAAGGTAAAATATACCCTTGCCCAACTTTCGTCACGATATAATCCTTCAATCCCGCTGCTTCGATTTTGCGGCGCAGACGATTCACGTTGACTGTCAGCGTATTGTCGTCCACGAAACGCTCGTCCTCCCACAACTCACGCAACAAACGATCACGTGAAATAATTTTCCCAGGCGAATGCATCATGAATTGCAATAACTTGTATTCGTTCTTCGACAAATTGATCGCTTGATCACCGACTTGAGCATCGCCATTTTGTAGATTAAGTTTCAGACCATTGTGCTCGAGATAATCGGTGCTGTGTTCATGATAGTCATAGGTACGCCGCAACAAGGCATTGATCTTGGCCAGCAAAACTTCCATCGAAAACGGCTTGTTGACGAAATCGTCGGCGCCCATATTCATCGCCATCACCATATCCATGTTGGTGTTGCGCGAGGAGATAAAAATAATCGGAACTTCGGAGGTGTCGCGGATTTTTTGATTCCAATAAAAACCGTCATACACCGGCAAATTGATGTCCATTAAAACTAAATCCGGTTTTTGTAATGTAAATTCTGTAAAGACTTCGTCGAAATCTTGCACGATATAGGCTTTGAGTTGCCATTTTTCAAGATTATCTGCAATTAGCTTGGCAATTGTCCGGTCATCTTCGACGATCATGATCTTAAACATAGGGAACCTCCTTGAAACAACGTGATTCAATTCTGATTTTATGTTACTGGTTTTAAGCGGAAAACACAAATTTCAGTGGATCGATGCGTGGCTACGACGGCTTAATTCTAGTGACTTGCTGGCCGTCGAAAAAGTATTACACGAAATTTACAAAACTGTTCGCGTTCTGATATTGTATTTTAATCATGAAATAGTATGCTCAGAGTAATAGGAAGTTTATTAAAAAAGAAACCAGGTGAAGTTTGTGGTTAAAGTTTATTTAGCAGGTCCGTTTTTCGATAAGTTTGGGATTGAGGCTCGTCGAGTTGCGCAAGTGAAGGCAATTTTGGAGTGTAATGAGACAGTGGATGCGATTTTCAGCCCGAAAGATGAAGATGTGACCGATCCAATTATCAGTCAGTTAGAATTAATGTCGCCAGAATGGAAAGAGGCAGTTTTTCAGCACGATCTAGATGGCTTGTTGACGGCCGATGCGTTGGTTGTGATTGCCGATTCAGAAACAAATCTGAACGGATCCGATGACGGCACGGCCTTTGAAGTCGGTTATTGGTACGCCATGAATCAATTTAAGCAGCAACAAGATCCAACTTATAAACCAAAGCCAGTTATTTTATTGGCCCAATCGGCAGAGAAATTAAACTTGATGCTTGCTGAAGGTAGCACTTACTTTACCCGCGAATTATTGGATCTACGCCGACTAGATTTCAACGAGGTCCCACTTAGAAAATATGTTGGTGATGTGAATTAATTTTTAAAGAGTGGGGGGTGCTGTAATGAGAATGGTTGAAGTTCAGCAAGTTTTTAAGACGTTTGGGGCGCGGTCCACATTAGTGCGCGCGCTGAATAATTTAAGTTTCAAAATTGAACGCGGCGAATTCGTGGGGATCATGGGACCTTCTGGTGCTGGGAAAACCACATTACTAAATATTGTTTCCACTATCGACAAACCTACGACTGGACGGGTTTATTTGGCAGGCCAAGAAATTACCCAACTGTCTGAGGCTGAGTTGACTATTTTAAGACGCGATCAAATCGGTTTTATTTTTCAGGACTTTAATTTATTATCGGCGCTAACTGTCCGGGAGAATATTATTTTTCCACTGACACTCACGGGTATTGCGACGGCAGAAATTCAAAAGCGCCTGGCACATTTCAGCCAGCAGTTGGAATTAGGGGACTTGTTAGAACGTTATCCCGATGAATTATCGATCGGCCAGAAGCAGCGTGTCTCTGCGGCGCGCGCGTTGATGTCGAAGCCTAAAATTTTGTTTGCGGATGAGCCCACCGGTAGTCTGGATTCTAAGTCCGCAACGGAATTACTGCAGTATTTGGCGACGATCAATTTAGACGACGAAACCACGATCATGATGGTGACCCACGATGCGTTTACAGCGAGTTATTGTAATCGGATCCTGTTCATCAAAGATGGAGCCTTCTATTCGGAAGTTGTGCGTTCGGGTTCGCGCCAGCATTTCTTCAATCAAATTATCGATATGCAAGCTGCCATTGGTGGAGGTGTGCGTCGTGATCGTACAAACCGCATTTAAAAATTTCCACCGTCATATTGCTGGCCGCAGTCTTTATATTGTGGCGATTTCTCTATTGGTCATGGTTTCTTATGCGAGCTTGACGGCCTATACTGACCAACATTTGCAGACGCTGGTGAATTCGAATCCGATGTTGATTTCGTTATTAGTTTTATACGTCGCGATTTTGACCTTTAGTTTGTTGATTATTTTCTATGCTAATCGGTTTTTATTACAGCAACAACATCAAGAAATTGGCGTCCAGATCTTGTCTGGATTATCTCGCGGACAAATTGCCCGCCTTTTTTCATATGAAAATTTATTTGGCGAACTAATCGAGTTAGGCTCTGGCTTGATTTTGGGGATGCTATTCAGTAAATTGTACGGCATGCTTTTACTCCGACTGATGGGAGTCGATGCAGAAATCAATCGCTGGTTTTCTTTGACTGCGTTGTGGGTGACGGCGGTGAGTTTCTTGGCGATTTTCTTGATCGTTGCTTTGATCGATTCGGCGCGCATTTCTCAGCTGAAATTGGTGCAGCTGATTTACGGCCGCCCGAATCGTTCCGCCGAAACACCCCCCACCTTGAACCTACTTCTTTCATGTTTAGGCGTCGGCTTATTAATTGCAAGTTACGTGGCGGTTTTTAAATTAAATTGGTTTCAATCCGTAGAAGACTTGAGGCTCGACCAACCGAGTTCGTTTGCCTTGTATTTTATCGGCGCGAGTTTATTTCTCGGGGTCTGGTTGATGTACCGCAACGTTTTACCAACGGTGTTAGAATGGATGCGTCATCGTTCGTGGGCATTTTCGCGTCGCCATTTGTTGGATTTCGCCGTTGCTGGGCAGAAGTTTCATCAGCATTATCAATCATTGAGCTTGACCACCTTATTCGTGACCGCTTCGATCGTCATGTTGGGGTCTGCAGCGGCGATTTATGCCTTCGAGACCCGTTCACTGCAAGAAGAAGTGCCGATCGATTTGGTGACGGATCGCCAACATCAAGCGAAAGTTTTGCAAGAAATCGACGATGCCGGTGGGAGTGGGAAAGCCCTGACCCATTTTTCAATCAAGATTTCTGCGGCGCAATTACAAGGGCCTAAACATCGTGAGATCATGACGAGCAATACGATTCCGTTAGAAATCATCTCGTTAGCAGATTATCAAAAGGCGCAACGGTATCAAAAAAACTTGCCGCCGCTGAATTTGCAGCGAACGCAGGCAATGTATATTTCCCGTGATTTCTATCTCCAACACGTTTCGGAGCAAGACTTGAAGCAGAACCAAATCGAATTGGCGCAACCACAACTGCCTAAGCTGCAGATCACGGTGCTTTCCCGTTCATATCCACTGGGCGGTTATTTGTTCTTCGACAATTTACTCGTGGTCAGCAATTCGGTTTTCAAAAAGATCGACAGTGTGAACAGCCGCGAGTTAATTGCTTATCAGGTGAAGAACATCCAACCCGCTGGCAAAACCTTGAGCAAACTAGACGAAGAATCATTCAAGGACCAAGCCATGCGCCAGTTGATCTATCATGATGCTAAAAAGCTTAGCGATGTCAAAATGACGATTTTCCAAGGCCAGTCTCAAGATACGCGCGCCGATTATCTTAGTAATACTTATTATGTCCGTGGTCCCGTTCAAACTTTGATCAATCGGTCTTTAGGCATCGCCGTGTTCGTTGTGGGAACGCTAGGGATTTTGACCACGTTTGCCTGGGCAAGTATCTTTTCGCTTCGTCAATTAACGGAAGCACAGGCAGATCGTTACGAATATTTGACGATGAAAAAAATGGGGATCAGCCAACCTGATTTGAATCGGTTCATTGTCGATTATCACCGGTTCGTTTATTTGTTGCCGGTTATTTTTGGCATCATCAACGGGTTGCTGATCATGCATGTGGTCGGCGGTAATCTCGATCATTTACAATTAGGGTTACTTTATATTCTGACCGCCGTGACTTTTGTGATCTATGGTTGTTTCCATATTTTCACCATACGCCGTTATCGACGGATCATCGAACAGCTCAAGCCTTCAGAACAACATGTTAAATAAAAAAGCCGTGGGAGTAGTCAATTGAGTACGAATGACAACTAATAGAAAAGGAGTGTTTCAATCAAATGAAAATTACAGTGTTAGGCTATTATGGCGGTTATCCGACCGCGACTGCAGGGACAACTGGATTCTTGCTAGAAGATGGTGATTATCATTTATTACTTGATTGTGGGAGTGGCGTGTTAAAAGTGCTCCAACAATATTTAGATCCCTTGCAACTGGATTCCACTATTCTTACTCATTATCATCAAGATCATATTGCGGATGTGGGTGTGCTGCAATATTATTGGCAATTACGCCAAGGTGCTCGTAAACAGCCTGTATTGCCGATTTACGGCAATACAGAAGATCCCTTGTACTTTGCCAGTCTCACTTGGCCAAACGCCACAATAGGGCAAGGATACGATCCAGAGGGCACTTTAAAATTAGGCCCCTTCCAAATTACTTTTCAGCGAACGATTCATCCTGTTCCCACGTTTGCAATGCGGATCACCGATCAGAACGGCAAGATTTTGGCTTTCACGGCGGACACGCGCTACTTCCCAGAACTTGCCGAATTTGCGCAAGATGCCGATTTATTGATCACGGACACCAACTTCGATCATACTAAAACCGGCAAGATGTGGCACATGACAGCTGAACAGTCGGGTCACTTGGCTACTCAAGCAAAAGTCAAACAATTATTACTCAGTCATTTGCCGCAACAGATCAATCACCAACAATTGCTGGCAGAAGCAACTCAAAATGTGACAGGTATACCAATTTTATTAGCGAAAACTGGATTAACGATCGAAATTTGATTTTTAATATTCACTGTTAAAAAGTAAGTAAATCCTTTTGCCACCGCGTTTTAAGCTTCATCAACTTCACAAAAAAGTCATAAAGACGTTGAAAAAAATTATTATAATGATAATGAATTCATCAAAGACTCTGAGTACACTTTAAAATAACGGTCGTCATTAAAAAAACTGTTAAATCAATGTTTGTTCTACGACTTTAGACTGATTATTTCATTTTTTGATGAAATTTCTTTTGAAAATGGGTAGAAATTCGTTCAAAAAAACGATATAATATAATTGTGAATTGATTAGAGCGAATCTAATCAACGTTTATAGATTTGTTGGTGAAGGAGCGAATGTTATGGTAAATTTATATACATCTCCAAGTTGCACATCTTGCCGCAAAGCGCGTGCATGGTTAAAGGATCACGATATACCTTTTAAAGAAAGAAATATTTTTTCTGATCCTTTAACGAAAGATGAAATCAAACAAATCTTACGTATGACTGAGGACGGCACCGAGGAAATTATTTCAACTCGTTCAAAGGTATTCCAAGAATTAGGAATTAAGATCGATGATTTGACGATGGATGCATTACTCAATTTAGTTGAGAAGAATCCTGGATTATTGCGTCGTCCGATCATTATGGACGAGAAGCGTCTTCAAGTTGGTTACAATGAAGATGAGATCCGTCGCTTCTTACCACGTGAGGTTCGTGCATTAGAATTGCAACAAGCACAATTGATGGCTGGATTTTAATAAATAATGTATAGATGAAAAGACTGAGGTGAACCTCGGTCTTTTTTTGTCGCTTTTTAAAATGTGTGATTTGATGGAGAAGGCTGCAAATTCTATCAGCGTCTTGAAAAATTCAATCTCCGATTGGGTTTAGTTTGTGTGGTTCCGGCGAAATTTGTGGTGGGAACTGGGAAACTGCTGTGGGGACGGCTGCAGGATTTCCAAGGTACGGAAATTCTTCCGCCTAAAATGTGAGCTCCTGAAAACCGCAGGATCTCACATTTTCCCATTTTGTAAATTCGCAAGGTTCGCTCATTAACAAAATTGCCACTGCAGTCCCAGTTCCCACCACAAATTTCGCCTCGTCTATTCGGGAGAGCTGAAAATAGTTAGCGTTGAATGTTTGATTTACATTTCTATTTCAATCAATATTTTTTAAACGCGTAAAATGAAAATTGGTAATCTAGGTACACGACAAATTTAAAAATAGGCGCAATCTCTCCTCTAAAACACTACGCTGTTAGCTTTTTCAGCCCAATCGGCGCCAATTTTAAAATTTGTCGTGTCGTAATATACCTAAATTTGAAATTCATCACTTTTCTTCTTTAGTTATTCAGAGCAAAGGCTACCTTGATAATCAAACTTCCAGGAACCCATCTATTCAAATCCTACGCCAAATCAAATACGTTTAGGTCGAAAGTGCTGGGGCAGGCAGTCGTGGTAGTGATAACCATGTTGGCGGGATGTTTTTGCCCGCCTTACATGGTGGATCGATTCGAGATTTTGCGGTTTATGCAAAAGCTCAAATCGAAGCTCGGAGCTTTTCCTGCACTTGGAAAAGCGGAGAGCGGTCCCACAAGCCAACGTACTGCATGCCCCAGCACTTTCGACCGCAGGTAGATTGTTTTTATAACTGGTCTAAACGTGTACGATCAACGCCATAAGGAACCTCAATTCTTTGTTTTTTTTAACCGGTTGATGTAGTATACTCAAGAAGAGAAAGTCGGCGTATTTGACGTCGGCTGAATTGGTCTGAAGAAATGAGGTGGACCTGATGGAAATGGAACGAGTCGATGAGAATACGATTCGGGTTGTCTTAGGTAGTGATGATCTGGAAGCGCGCGGCGTGACCATGTTAGATCTGCTCGGCAATCATCAACAAATCGAGAAGTTTTTCTACAGTATTCTGGAAGAAGTCGATGCTGACCATGTCTTCGCGGACAATGATGCAGTGACTTTTCAGGTGATGCCTAGTAAAAAAGGACTAGAATTAATAATTAGTCGGTTAGACGACGATGAAACGACGGACAAAGAATCTTTGACGAATGCAGTCATGAAACGTGCCAAAAGTGCCGCCAAAAATCAGCATCAGCTCAACGACTTGCAGAAAATTTTGCAAGGAACAGACGTCGATGATAGTGACGAAGATGATTTAAGTCGTTATTTGAATGATAAAGATGTTGATGTGCGTGATGTTGTGCTGCAGTTACCTGATTTTGAAGCGATGGTGCAGTTGGCCGACGCTTTGCGGTTAGAGGCTGGGATTTCTAACTTATATCGTTATAAGGGTGCTTATTTTGTCCAACTCGTACTTTTCACCGATGAGATGCGGGAAATGAGTCCTGATGACGCGATCACGATTGCTAACGAATATGGTAGCAAGACGAATGTGACCGCGGAAGTTCTGAGTGAGTACGGTGAAAAAATTATGGATCAAACTGCGCTGGAATTGACTCGTCATTATTTCTTGTAGCTTGGTAGGGATGTTGTTGTGAATTCGGGCTATCGGCTCATTCTGTTTGTAGCGTTAGTGCTGGGTGGCTAAAGACTCCTTCTGCCTAGGCGCTTGTGGGGAGACCCGGTGCTTGATTGAAGACGATGAATGGATGACACATTGCTTTTTTGGATGTGTTATTTTTTTTGCTTTTTTTCGGGGGAAGTTGGGTGGATTGCGTATCTATTATTAGGTGATTAAATTGTATGCGGCACTTAATCTTGAGAATCAGTTGGTTTATGCGAGTCAGGCGATTTCTGGGGATGCTTATTTATGTCCTCGGTGTCAGAAGTCTGTGCAGTTGATCGAATCGGTTGCTGGGAATCGACCTTATTTTCGGCATCTGCAGAAAATTCCGTTCAGACAAACAGAGAGCGAGTTGCATCGGCGGGGTAAGCAGCAACTTCAAACGATTCTTCAACGTGAAAAAGGGGTCGTTGAATCCGAGGTGACGCTTGGTATCGATGAACGGCGCGCGGATGTGTTGTGGTTGACCGAGCGGCAAACGATTGCGCTTGAATTTCAGTGCGCGAATATATCGACGACTGAATTGGCGGAGCGTCACGTTTCTTATCAGCGATTGCAAATCAAAGACATTTGGTTGTTGGGCGAGACTTATTTGACGACGGATCAATATCGGCCCAAGAAAAATGCGTTGAAGTTTATTTGTTATGGTGAAGAATGGGGCTATTATTTGGCATTCTGGTTACCGGATCGAGCGGTGGTTCGGTTATTTAGGCAGCTCGCCTTTCAACCGCCAAAAACTGAGGTGACTTTTCAAGTTGACGATTTACAATTGGCTCAGTTTTTGCAGATTAGTTATCGTGGTACGAGTAATTTGACGGTGTTTCCCAAAGTATGCTTGTCGTTTGATCCTAGCTATTTTTTAGCGCAGCAGTTAAATTTTCAGCAATCGAATTGGTTGTCTTTGCAGACGAGTTGTTATGAACGTGGGTTTTCTTTACAGAGTTTGCCTCAAGAGTTGTGGTTACCTAGTCGGCTTCCGCCACTTTATTTGAGTTGGACGACGCCGCTTCGTCGACAAGTGAGTTGGTATTGTCAGCAAGGTGAACTCGATTGGGTGGATCGTAGTCGAATTTTATTAACGAGCTGTTGGCCGCTGTTGAGCGGAAGGAACGATTGAATTATTGATTGCTTAAGCTATTAGTTTAGGGAAAGGAGTGCAGATTTCGCAATTAAAAATCATATGATAGATTTTTGATCGTAAATCAGATATCATCGAGGTAGATGAAACGTATTATCTCTGAACAGGAGGAATCACGATGACTTGGATTGATCAATATATTGCAGATCGTAGTCAAACAGATCTGGAATTTGCGACAGCGGTGAAGCAAGATAGTCAGCGGTTGGATGCGGCAGTGGCCGTTCGCGGTTTGCGTGAGCAACTTGACTTGTCTCAGCGCCAGTTTGCGGAATTAGTGGGCAAACCACAGTCAACCGTTGCTCGAATTGAAAGTGGTTCAATGAACGCTTCTATGAAGTTGTTGCAGGATATTGCACTCGCGGCTCATCGGCGTTTGCGGATCGAATTTATTTGACGATCCGAAAACAGCAATCGGTCCGAATATCATTGACTCCTTTTTTCTGGTAGAATGATTAAGAAAATACGAGGAGGTACTTCAATGACATTTCCACAATTAGTTGCAGCAACAACTGCCGGTCCTACGGCGACAATCAAGACCAACCATGGTGATATTAAGATCCGTTTATTCCCAGAACAAGCGCCCAAAACTGTTGAGAACTTTGTTGCTTTGGCAAACAAAGGCTATTACAATGGTGTTGTTTTCCACCGGGTCATTCCTGATTTCATGATTCAAGGTGGCGATCCTACTGGAACTGGTGCCGGTGGTGAAAGTAGTTTCGGTGGCGAGTTTGCCGATGAATTCTCCGATCAATTATTTAATTTGAATGGTGCACTGTCGATGGCTAATGCCGGTCCCAATACAAATGGGAGTCAATTTTTCATTGTGACTAATGAAAATGTGCCCGCACAAATGATCGGTCAGATGCAAGCTGCCGGTTATCCAGAAGAAATTATTGCGGATTACAAAAATGGCGGGACACCTTGGCTAGACCATCGTCACTCCGTCTTCGGTCAAGTGATCGAGGGTATGGATGTTGTGAAGGCAATCAGTAAACTGCCTCGCAATTCGCAAGACAAACCCAAAGAAGAGGTTGTAATGACTTCTGTAGAAATCGCAGAATAATTACGGCATTGATTTTAAATAATGTTCAATTCAAAAAAACCTTTTAAGCTAGCATTACGCTAACTCAAAAGGTTTTTTGATTATTCAGATAGTTGTCGAGTTTGTTCAGGGCTCTAGCAATCAAAACTAATCCATATTAATATATGGCTATCTTAATATCTTCGCCATTTGCTTGCCCTTCGCTACTTCGTCGACGAGTTTATCTAGATAACGAATTTGTTGCATTAAGGGTTCGGTAATGTTTTCGACGCGGACGCCACAAATAACACCGGTGATCAGTGGGGCGTTTACGTTGAGGGTCGCTTCGGAAAAAAACGTTTCTAAATCGTTGCCAGAATCGATCTGTGCTTGGAGTGCCTCCTCATTGAAACCGGTCAACCATTCGATCACTTGGTTCAATTCGGCCACGGTATGATCTTTGCGTTCGACTTTTTGGACGTAAAGGGGATAAATATCCGCAAATTTCATGCGATAAAGACGAGTGTTTGTCACGCGCGCCGCCTCCTTAGTTAACCCCAGAAAGTTTCAACGTCTTGTTTATCATCGATGTTGAATTGGACTAGTTTACGTAATAAATCATAGTCGATCTCGGCTGTCCAAGGGATCTGGAAGAGTTTTTTGGTGTTTTTGTAACCGGTGGCGTTGATCGCCGGCAAGAATTTCGTGAGCGCCTTATCTTCGACGGCCACGGCAATGTGCGGCTTGGCCACGCTGTAACTGATAATAAATGTGCCGTGGTCAGTTAGCATCGGCTGGTTCCAGGCCATTCGTAATTTTAAGTTGGGAAATTCGGTCAGTGTCCAGTCGATCAATCCGGCGAGTTTAGCGGCGTGTTCCACATCCGGAATTGCATCGAGGAATTCTTTTAGCGTGCTGTATTTAGGCATAGACAGGCTCCTTAGAATTTTTCAAAAGTAGTCGAATTAGGTTTCCGCCTGAATTATACCCAATGGTGAGGACTCAGTTCAATTAAAAGCACACGGTAAACCTTAGTTGATAAAAACGCCGACCGTTTCCCAATCGTGATCGGCGGTATGGGCGTGGATGAATTCGAGGCGATCTTTGAAATTCTTTTCTAAATCGGCCAATTCTAAGAAGCGCACGACGGTTAAAACTTGTTGGCAATCCCGCTCGCCGTCTTCTTCTAAGCCGGTTCTGAGTCGCAACCAACCCCGATCAAATAAGTAAGAAATGTTATGTTCGGAATTGAGACTGGCTTGTAAATGTTCGTGATAAATCGATAAGTAGTATTTGGCTAGCTCGTAATTTTGGCGGCCCATTTCGATATTGAATTGGTTCTCGATCATGCGGAATAATAGATCGCGCTCGGAACGAAAGCCCAGATATTTCTGACCACGCGCCTGCACCAACTTAAATAAATTCAAGGACTCTTCATCAGTCATTCCGACAGAAAAACCGGTGAATAAATAGAGATCAAATTCGTTCCAGTCGTCTAATTGATACAGGTATTTGATGAGTGCTTGCGTATATTGTGGCTGGGGTAACGCGAAGTGGCCGTCTTGAATGTCTAAAACAAATTGGCGCATCATCTGCCAGAACGGCAGGCTAAATTGAACGATTTGATCATCTGAATTTTCTGCGTTGTGGCGGGCTGCGTCGATATAGGCTTGAAAGGCATGATTGACTTGCTCACTTTTGCCGCCGCTGGCAGATAGAGTCACGCCGTTGCCGATGTCGATCCAGCGCATCAACAGCTTTGCCATGCTGGGGTAGCCATTCATGTCGAATTGATCCGTCGGGGTTAAATAACGATAGGTGAATTCTTCGGGTGTGGTCCAAAGACGGTCTAATAAATGAGCAAATTTTTTCAGCGTTAAGTCGGCCTTGCCATTCTCAAATTTGGACAGTGCGGCCGCCGAAAGCTGTTCATCTGCCACCTCCGCTAATTTAAGACCCTTGCTGAGGCGAATTTTTTTCGCGGTCTCTCCGAAATTTTGGGCCGCGTTTTCTGGAGCAGTTGCATTTTTTTGATCAGATGAATTCATGGCGCCGATTTGAATTGATCCAGGCATAATCGTTCCTCTTTTCGTATACGAAAATATTCATTAACTAAATTTTAGCCCGACTATACTTAAATTACAACTTAAAACGATCGACACCTAAAGTCGATCCAGTGGGAGTGAAGGACATGATTATTTGGAAGTATGGTAATAAGTTACAAATTTTGTTATTGATGTTTTTAGATATTTTCGTTGCGGCACAGATGGTTTTCTTGGCGTTGATGCTCAGTGAGTTCATTGCGGCTGGAACTGCAGGGGATATGGATCGATTTTTGCGGGTAGCGTTGATTGCGGTCGGTGGCTTCACACTGATTTCTGTAATCAATTGGGTGCACGCCACAGTTCGCAATTTGGTCGTGCAAACGGTGAACTTGCGGATCAAAACGATCATGACCACACAAATTGTCGACCGTGATCCGCTACCTGATAATAATGGCACGACGATTTCGTTTATGACCAATGACTTGAAGTTGTTGGAAACGAACGGCGTGATGAGCGAGTTGGATTTGCTCGAAGATGGGTTGACGGCAATTTTTGCGATTGCTGGGGGAATTTGGTTCGATTGGCTGACCACGTTGGTTTTTGTGGCTGGTTCGTTATTTCCCGTGCTGATTTCGGGTGCCGCGCAGAAGCCAATCGATAAAAGTTCCGAAGCTTGGACAAAACAAAACGCCCACTACACCAGTTGGCTCAAGGATATTTTATCCGGCTTAGATACCGTGCGGACTTATCAGGCGAATGCAATCGCCAAAGAGCGTATGACAGCGGCAAGTTCGGAGCTAGAAGGCAGTCTGAAAAAAATGGACACGCTGGTCGATCATATTCAAGTGGCGATGCAATATCTAGGACTAACGATCGGATTATTGTTGCCGTTTGGCGTCGGCATCGCGCGAATCATTACCGGCGCATTGACCGTCGCCGGTTTCATCGGCGTCGTGCAACTTTCGAATTCGATCACGAACCCGTTGCTTGACGGACTGGGTGCCATCAACAAACGGAATACGACTCGCCAGATTTTAAAGCGGATCGATAAAGCAGCTGCCGCGCAAGCAGATCAGCGTGCGGCGCAAGAGCTGGGAATTTTCCATGATTTAAAATTGGCGGGCGTGCAATTAACACGTGGTGAAAAAACAATCGTCTCTGATTTGAACTTAGCAATTGAACGAGGTCAACATATCTTGTTAAAAGCACCCTCCGGTTTCGGCAAAACGACTATTCTATACGCGTTGCAAGGTGAGGTACCGCTGGCAAATGGCAACTATTTAATTAACGACCAGAACATGTTGACGATGCCGCAGACGCAGTTGATTCAGAACTTTAGTTTGATCAAACAAACGCCGTTCATGTTTGCGGATACCTTACGTTTCAATTTAACGTTAGGCGGTCAATTTGCCGATGCGGAAATAAATACGGCAGCCAAGCGCGCACATTTAGACGCGTTGGTTGCCGAAAAAGGTTGGGATTATCAAGTCGGCGAATCTGGGCATAATTTATCTGGCGGACAGATTCAACGCGTCGAGATCGCCCGTGCGTTTTTGCATCAGCGGCCAGTTTTATTGGCGGATGAGGCCACTTCGGCACTGGGCGAAAAGTTGGCCGATGAGATTCATCAAGAATTCTTCGCGCCGGGCCAAACGGTGATCGAAGTCGCCCACCACATCAGTCCAGAGTGGGAAGCAAAGTTCGACCAGGTGATCACACTCGGCTAATAAATAGACATCGGCATAAAAGCTGCCGGTGTCTATTTTGCTTATGGTAAGACAACAACTTTACCAAAACTGTGGTCGCTGTCTAAAAAGGCTTGAGCATCGCCGGTGTGTGCCAAATCGAAAGTTTTCGTTGGCGCAATATCTAGGTGATGCATTTCAATTAATTGCAGTAAATCGTTGAATTTTTCCTCGGTGATGCTATCAGAACTAAAGCCGGTCAGGTAAGCACCGGCAGGAATCGCGCTGATGGGATCGAAATCGTCGACGCTCCAGACGCCACCAAGCTCGCCGGTGACACAGACAATGCCGCTTGGTTTAACGACACTCAGAGAATTGATCATCGTTAATGGCCCGATCAATTCCAGAATTTTATCGAAGCGTTGGTCGCCAACTTGCAATTCGTTAGCTTTGTCTTCAAACACGCCGTCAAAACCGACCGCCTTAAGTTGATCGCTTTTGGCAAGATCACGAGTCGTGCCATAAACTTTCACGCTAGGATCGATTGCCTTAGCAAGTTTGGCCGCAGCAACACCAACACCACTCGTGGCGCCACGAATCAATAGCATGTCATTTTTTTGTAATTTTAAATTTAAAAGCGAACCGTACGCCGTGAAGTAAGTTTCGGGAACGGCCGCTAATTCTGGCCAGCTTAAATGTGTGGTGACCGGATAAATGTTGTTGTTAGGAATCAGCGCGTATTCTGCATAGCTGCCGTCAAACGCGCGACCCATGCCACCCATCAACGTGGCGACTGTCTGACCCTTAGGTAAATGCTTGGTATCTGAAGTGGCCGCAATTTCGCCGACGCCCTCGATTCCCAAGATGCGCGGGAGCTTGACTGAAGGTGACCAACCATTGCGGGTGAAAATTTCAGAACGATTGATCCCAAATCCCTTGATCTTAATGAGCGACCAGCCTGGTTTGATTTCAGGTGTGGCGACGTCCTTGTATTCAAGAACGCTAGCATCGCCTGGCTTGGTTAAAACGACTGCTTTCATGTGATGATCTCCTCTAATTGATTCGTTAATTAAATCTCTTTGTCTGAAATATTAAATTACTTGTGGTAAGGACAGCTTGAATTTGCGGAAGAGAATGAACAGCTCACTTGTGGGGACGGCTCCAGGATTTTGGGAGCCCGCCAAAATTCTTCCGCCTAAATTTGGAGCTCTTGCCAAAACCGCAAGATCTCCGAATTTCCCATGCTCTAAGCGACGATGGTTCTGTCGCTAAGAGCATTATCACAGTGTGCTGTTCATTCTCTTCCGCAAATTCTGCTGGTCTATTTTAGTAAACAGATTTGAATTCTGAACTGGTCTTTCTCCCGTACCAAGCTTTTATGAGCAACATAAATATTTAGTGGCAAAATATTCAACGTGATCATATTTCCCACAACAAAGCAATCGAAGAAGAAATAAAATCCCTCCACTCAAACCCAGTTCTTCCCAGTTCACCACTAAACTAATTCCAGTTTAGGTCGCGGCTGCGTGGGGCAAGTGACGACACTGTGAAACTGCTGTTGCGACAGGGCCATCGTCGCTTACAGCAGGGGCGCATTTCGAGATTTTTCTCAGGAGCGGGTTTTGCGACTGAGGAAAAGCTCGAAATCGAGGTGGAAGAATTTTCCCAGAGTGTGGCGCAACATGGGTTGAAATCAACAGCTAAGACGTCAAGACACAAGAATTGGGCTTCATTCTTCGTGGCTTGATCTCTTAGATGCTGATTTCAATGTTGCAGAACACGTTTCGGGGGAAATCCTGGAACCGTCCCCACAGTAGTCAGTCACTTGCCCCACGCAGCCGAGACCGAAGGTAGCTCGGTCATAATCCGTAAGTTATTGGCGTTCTTTTTCGCATTTATCATAGCACAGGGAATGGCGGGTTGCTATGATCAAGGATATGCCAATACATCTTTCATGCGATAACGAGTGTTTTGATTGAGCGGCAACGCTATTCCACCGTATAATTTAGAGTATCAGAGGGGTTTCAAAGTAGATGAGAAGTGAAAATCAGGAAGGCTGGCGAAAATGGCAGATCAGGAAAAACAATCGACGGAACAAATATTAACGGAACTACATACCAACGCGACGGAGGGACTTACAAGCGAGGGGGTAACGGCTGCTCGTGAGAAATCCGGCAGCAATGAATTGATCGCGCGGAAACGGGCCAATATTTTCGTGCGGATTTTGCGCCACTTGAAGAATATTACGTCGCTGGTTTTAATTTTTGCGGTAATTTTATCGGCCTATTTAACGCTAACCGGTGAGGGCACCTGGACGAAAACAATTGTGATCTCGTGCATCGTTGTGCTCAATGTTGGGATCAGTTTATTTCAAGAGGGTCGCGCGGAAAAGGCAATTGCCAGCTTGCAGTCGATGACGACGCAAACGGTAGATGTCCTGCGCGATAATGAGCGCCAACAAATCGACGCCCACGAATTAGTTCCCGGCGATATCATGTTGGTTAAGGCGGGCAATACGGTTGCCGCCGACGCGCAATTATTAGAGTCGACTGATTTGTTGGTTGAGGAAGCTGTGTTGACTGGAGAAAGTGAGCCGGTCGAAAAAACGAGCAAGTCTGTCGAAGACGCGCAACTACAACGGATTTTCTCAGGGACTTCGATTATTCAAGGCACCGCAAAAGCAGTGGTCACGGAAACGGGTATGACGACTGAAATGGGTAAAATCGCCGGGATGCTCAATGAAACGGTGCGCCAAGAAACGCCACTGGCTAAACGTTTGAACTCGCTGGGATTGCGTTTGTCGGTAATTGCGGTGCTGGGTGGGATCATCTCGATTCTGATGTCGACGCTCATGTACGGTGATTCTTGGGCGAGCAGCGTCATGATCGGGATCGGTTTGGCAATCGCGGCGGTGCCAGAATCATTACCAGTCATTGTGACGCTGAGTTTGGCTTACGGTGTGCGGCAAATGGCGAAACGCAATGCCATCGTGCGGCAGATCACTGCCGTTGAAACCATCGGCAATGTCACGGTGATTGCGTCCGATAAAACCGGAACGTTGACCCAAAATAAAATGACCGTCACGCGATTTTGGACGAGCAAAGGTAAGCTACTTAAAACGGACTCCGATCAAATTTCGACGCTCAAATCTTCGGACAAGTTCGCCTTATGGTCATTGGCATCGACGGCCGAATTAACCGCGGATGAGCAGCAGGATGTGGGTAGTCCCACGGAGTTGGCAATTTTACGGTTCATCGAAAAACTTGGCGTGACTAACGAACAAAGTTTAGAAAAGTATCCGCAAGTGGATGAAGATCCATTTAATTCTGAGAAAAAATCGATGTCGACGCTCCACACTTATCAAGATAAGTATATTGGCGTTGTGAAGGGTGCGTTTGATAAATTATCTTTCGCGGACAGCGAAGTCCAGCAGCGTTTAACGGAAGGTCATGATCAATTAGCGGCCGATGGATTGCGGGTGCTGGCTGGCGGCTATCAAATTTTCGACGAAGATCCCGGTGAAGATTGGGCAGAAAAAATGACCGCGCTAGAATCGATCGGCTTGGTCGGAATTCAAGATCCACCGCGGGCGGAAGTGCCAGCTGCAATCAAGAAGGCACATCGCGCCGGAATTCGCACGGTCATGATCACGGGTGACCACGTTGAAACCGCGCGGACGATCGCAACGGAGATCGGTATTTTACAAAATGATGAATTGGTTGTTTCAGGCGGTGAGTTGGCGACGATGTCCGATCCCGAACTGCTAAAAATTCTCGATCGCGTGCGCGTTTTCGCACGGACAACGCCTAGTGATAAATTGCGGATCGTTAAATTGTGGCAAGAGCAAGGTGAAGTCGTGGCGATGACCGGCGATGGTGTGAATGACGCGCCCGCGTTGAAGGCAGCCGATGTGGGAATCGCGATGGGAATCACCGGGACGGATGTTTCTAAAAATGCGGCGGATATGATTTTAGTGGACGATAATTTTGCCACGATCATCGAAGCCGTTCGTCAAGGCCGTACCGTTTATCAAAATATTTTAAAAGCGGTCGAATTTTTAGTTTCAGTCAACTTCTCACAAATATTCACACTTTTATTATCGGTCTTGATCGGTTGGGGGGCGCCATTATCCGCCGAGCAAATGTTGATCATCAATATTCTAGCCGATGGTATTCCTGGCTTCTTCTTGAGTCAAGAGCCGGCGGAACCGGGCATCATGAATTTAGCGCCGATCAAACGAAGCGTCGGTATTTGGCAAATGGGTCTGGGAAAACGTGTTGCGGTGCGCACGACTACTTATGTGTTGCTGATCATGAGCGTGTATGCGATCGGCCGCTTCGGGATCGGGGATAATAACGCAACGATCGGGATGTCGATGTTATTCTTCGTTCTCGCCATCGGTTCAGTGCTCGATATTTTTCCGATCAAATCACGTCAACCGGTTAGCCGTCGTACTTTTACGATCAACAAAGCCTTAACTATTAGTATTCTCGGAACGATTGCCGTCTTATTCATCGTCGGATTAACCCCGAGTCTGGCGCGGATCTTCGGCGTGGCCATGCTGCCCCCCAGCAGTTGGTTAGTGATTCTGGTCAGCGTTTTGATTCCCATGTCCGTGGTCGAAATTTACAAACGCATTCAACATCGCGGTGAATTACAGGATTGGGTCCGTGAAACGGACGATTTACTCGAAGCTGGTTAAAAAAGAATGCTAAAAATAAATTAAATTAGCTCAATAAACCTGATTTTTCCAAACATTAAGGTCAAAATCGGTCACATCTGACCGATTCTGATTCTTTTTTTTTGTGGAAATAAATTTTCCGGAATAATTACAAAAACAACACATTTACATTGCAATTATGTTACAATCTAGTTGTGAAAGCGACTAACTATTTGGCAACTATGCCATTCAAAGTAGGTCGATCAGCGATTGCAAGGGCAGCACAATATATCGTTTCTAATCGCTGAGAAATGGGGAGACTACGGTGAAAAGAGTTAAGTTATTGTTGGCAGGCGCGTTATTTAGCGTGGGTTTGATGGGATTGTCGACAGGCTGCTTCAATCGAACGGCGCAGGGTAATATTTACGTCAAGCAAGAGAAAACAAAGTCGAGTGACCACAAAGATGCAACCAAGGCCGACTCTTCAAAAAAGAGCCATAAAAGTTCGATCGCCGTTTCGAGCAGCTCTCAGACCTCACAAAGTTCTTCGAGCGAGAGTTCGACCAGTGTTTCTAGTCACATTAGCAGCCAAGCCAGCGCGACTTCAACGGTTGTGGTCACGCCGCCACCGACTATTTCTGTCCAAAGTGGCACGAACCATATCGCATCGGCTAATTCGTATGCTTATTCAGCAGCAACGGTTCACACCGAGATGACCGGCACACCAACAACGATCAATCATAAGGTGGTTTTTCTCACGTTCGATGATGGCGTCAACACTAGCATGACGCCGAGAGTCCTTTCTGTGCTACAAAAATACGGCGTGCACGCCACTTTTTTCATCGTCGGAAATACGATCAATCCAACGACGGCACCGGTGTTACGGCAAGAGTATGATAGCGGTCATGGCATTGCGATTCATAGTTTCACCCACCAGTATCATTTCAACGCACCCGGAAATTCCGGTGCGGCCTTGCAAGAGTATCAGCAAACATTGGCGGCTATGAAAAATGTTCTCGGCGCTAATTTCGATTCGAAAGTCTGGCGTTATCCAGGTGGACACATGTCGTGGCGCGGATTGGCCGATTCTGACGCGAAATTAAACGCGCAAGGCATTACCTGGATGGATTGGAACGCAGCAGTTGGCGACGCATTAGGTTCATCCGGGCCGAAAACCGCGCAGGCAATGTTGCAATATCACGCCGCTTCGATCACCGCCTTCCCACAGTCGAACGTGGAAGTTGTGTTGATCCATGATGCGGTCGGCAAGGAATTATCGTTGGCAATTTTGCCACAAATCATCCAATACTATCAACAACGTCAATATCAATTTGGCATTCTATCCTAAAAATCGAAAACACCATCAAGTGAGATCATCTCATTTGATGGTGTTTTTTTATGATTTGGTTGATTGAATTGTTTTGACAAGATCGATCATCTTTTGATTTTGCGCAAAATACATTGGTGGTGTGTGATCGAGATCGAACCATTTTGTCGAAAGTGTTTCGTCAGTCCCATGAGTTAGTGGAGAACCGCCAATTTGCTGGACTTCGAATAAATTACCGATCACTTGAGCTTGATCGCCATTTGGGTATTCAAAAAAATCATGATCAAAATAGCCGACAAATTTTCCGACTTTGACTTTAACGCCGGAGTCTTCTTCAAATTCACGCGCGCAAGTTTCTGCTAAAGTTTCGCCATATTCCATAAAACCGCCAGGAATTCCCCAACCATATGTGTCGGCGCGTTCCTGTAATAAAATCTGATTTTGATCGTTAAGTAAGTAACCGCCGACAGCAACTAGAATGATGGGTTTGTGACCAACGAGCGTACGTATTTCTTTAATATAATTTGCCATAGGAACCTCCCTGTTTTTGATTTCATGATAACAATAACATAATACGGGATATATTGATCTACCTGCGGTTAAAAGTGCTGGGGTAAGCAGGTCTGTGACTGTGGGGACGTGCTTAGTTTTTTTGAAGTATATAATCTACCTTCGGTCGAAAGTGCTGGGGCAGGCAGTCTGTGGCTGTGGGACCGCTCTCCGCTTTTCCAAAGACCGGAAAAGCTCCGAGCTTCGATTTGAGCTTTTGCAAAACCGGCAAAATCTCGAATCGATCCACCATGTAAGGCGGGCAAAAACGGCCCGCCAACATGGTTGTCACTGCCACGACTGCCTGCCCCAGCACTTTCGACCTAAACTTAATTTGTTTAGCGTAGGAAATGAATAGCTGGGTTCCTGGAAGTTTGATTATCAACGTAGCCTTTGCTCTGAATAACTAAAAAATAAAAGTGATGAATTTTAGATCTGCGCAAAATAACACACGACAAATTTTGAAATAGACGCTGATTAGACCGGAAAGTCGATAGGATGGCGGTTTAAGTATAATATTGCGCCTATTTTTAAATTTGTCGTGTACCTAGGTTGCCAATTTTCATTTTACGCGTTAAAAAAATATTATTTGGAATAGAAATGTAATTTAAATAGTCAACGTTAAACATATCGCGCTCTTCCGAATAGACGAGGCGAAATTTGTGGTAGGAACTGGGACTGCAGTGGCATTTCTGTTAATGAGCGGTCTTTGCGAATTTACAGAAAGGGGAAATATGAGATCTTCCCGATTTTGGAAGAGCTCATATTTCAGGCGGAAAACTTTTGGTGGGTTTACAAAAGCTTGGAGCCGTTCCCACAGCAGTTTCCCAGTTCCCACCACAAATTTAGCCGGAACCACAAAAAAATTTAGCAAACAAATAAGACCTCCGACTGATTTGACAGCTCACTACTAGATGTTACTATGTACCAGTACTAAGTAACAAAAAGTAGCTGAAAGAAGGTAAGCTAGTGACGATCACAACGGAGTTATTAAAAGGCGTGCTCGAAGGCATCGTCCTGCAACGCATCAGCGTGGGTGAAACGTATGGCTACGAAATCACCCGTGATTTAAATCGGATCGGCTTCGCAGATTTGGTGGAAGGAACCGTCTACACCATTCTCGTTCGTTTGGAAAAGCAACAATTAGTCACCGTCACAAAACGAAAATCAACTTTGGGGCCGATGCGAAAATTTTATCAGTTAAATGCGGCGGGTCAATTACGATTAAGAGATTTTTGGCAGCAGTGGACCTTTTTGGAGACGTTAATGGCTAAAATTGGGGAGGATCGACATGAATAATTGGATGAAAAAATTAATCGGCGATAAGCAAGAATGGCGGGCGTATCGGGCGCGAGTGGCGAAACTACCGCCAGATTTTCAGCAGAAAATGAATGCCTTACAAACTTATCTGTATTCGTGGGCGGCGGGTGATGGCATGACGCACGTGATTTATCAGGTGCTCGAAATGTTTGAAGAGGCGGCGCTTGAAGGTCAGCCAGTCGAGTCGGTGATTGGGGATGACATCGTTGCGTTTGCGGACGGTATACTGCAGGAATATCCCGAAGAAACGTGGATCAACAAACAACGCCGTAAACTGCGACAAGATGCTGGGGAGGATCACGAATGAGTTCGATTATCAAAGTGACACAGGTCAAGAAAAATTTTGGAAAACAAACGGTCTTGAAAAATGTTTCGTTGACCGTTGAACCGGGCACCATTTATGGGCTGTTGGGTGCCAATGGTGCTGGGAAAAGTACCTTGCTCAAAATTATCACTGGGTTATTAAAGGCAGATGCGGGACAGGTCAACTTCGGTGAAATGATAATGCCTAAAGCTCAAATTGAAATTCAACGCCGCTTTTCATTTAGTGGGCAGCAGTCTTCGGTCGATGATGTTTTGACTGGCTTTGAAAACTTGACCTTGATTGCGAAACTTCGGCATTTAGCCCACCCACAAAAAATTGCGCAAGATTTGTTGACGCGGTTCGATTTGACCGATGCAGCTAATAAGGCCGCGGGTTCATATTCGGGTGGAATGGTGCGTCGATTGGATTTAGCAATGAGTTTAGTGGGTGATCCGGAAATTATTTTTCTCAATGAGCCGACGACGGGCTTAGATCCGGCCAGCCGTAACGATTTGTGGAAAATGATTCGCGAACTCAAGGCAAAAGGTAAAACAATATTTTTGACGACCCAGTACTTAGAAGAGGCTGATCAACTTACCGATCAAATTGGATTTTTGCGAGATGGCGAAATCGTGGCAACGGGGACGCCGACGGAAATGAAACGATTAGCTGGCTCAGCCAAACTACAATTAACGTTTGCAGATGAGGCCACGGCAACACAGGCAGCGGCAACTTTAGCAACTTATCGCGTGACGGCAATTGATCCAGAGGCACTGGCGGTCGACTTGCCCGATGGAAACATGTCATCTCTGACTATCCTCAAACAGTTGGACGATGCCGGAATGACGGTGGTTAATTTCGGCTTAGTGGCGCCAACGCTGGATGATGTGTTCATGAAATTAACGAAAGGGGTCGATTGAGATGAAAAATTATTTAAGCGATACGATGACGCTGGCTAATCGATTGATCAAGCATAATCTGCGCTCGATGGACACGATTATTACCGTTGTGGCGATGCCGGTGGCAATGTTGCTGATGTTTATTTATATTCTCGGTGGCTCCATGCAGCTTCCTGGCGTGAGTCATGGCGAGTACGTGAATTATATTTTACCCGCGATTTTATTCATGACGCTAGCAACTGGTTCTGCCTATACGGCATTGCGCGTCTTCATGGATAAATCGAGTGGCATGTTCGACCGCTTTAAATCGATGCCGATCGCCAAAAGTGCCGTGTTAAACGGACAAGTGGTTTCTTCAGTGTTGTTTCTGATGTTTTCGACCGTTATCGTGCTGTTGATCAGCTTCCTGACCGGATTTCGTGCGCAAGCAAATTTAGGTCAGTGGCTCTTAACCTTTATTTTGGTGATCGGTTTTGCAATTATGGTGACTTGGTTGTCTGTGCCATTTGGCCTAGCCGCAAAATCGATCGACAGTGCGAGTGCGTTTTCGTATTTATTATTGTTGTTACTGTTCGTCAGCTCTGGCTTTTCTTCGGTTGAAGGCATGCCGACACCCGTTCGAGTTTTTGCGGAGCATCAACCCATGACCACGATGATCACAGCCGTTCGTCAATTACTAGCCGGTCAAAATCCGACCGCTGATTTTTGGCAGTCGATTGTCTGGATCATTGGGATCACACTAGTGTCATTCTTTTTCAGCAAACGTTTGTATCATCAAATTTAATTTACCAGGAATATAAAACAGCCACCAATTCAGTTAGAGTTGGTGGCTATTTTTGAAAATAAAAAAGCATCCAGAAAAATTCTAGATGCAACAACCCATTTATGGACCTGGTCGGACTTGAACCGATGACCTCCTACATGCGAAGCAGGCGCTCTCCCAACTGAGCTACAGGCCCGTGAATAATACTAGTTTAGCGCAAAAGAGCGTGCTTGACTAGTACCAAATTAAAATATTCATTCTGAATTCGGGATAAGTGTTTAATCTTGCTCATCATCCTCGATCAATTCAGAAATTTCTGGTGTGACAATCTTAGTGACGCTAAACCAGTTCATGAAACCATGCTCAATTTCAGTCAGGGTGAATTTAAATCCGCCTAATTCCAATGACTGCCCGACTTTTAGCGTGGGATGATTTTCCATGAAGTAACCGCCGATCGTAATAATGTCTGAGTCTTGAAATTCAGGTACCTTGAAGCGGAAGAAGCGTTCGAAATCATATAACGTCGTTTTACCACTGACTTTAACAGAATCGTCGGGTTGCTTAATAATATATTCGTCGGAAACGTCGTCGATTTCATCGTGCACAGAACCGAACAGTTCCTCGTAGATATCTTTGTCGGTGACGATCCCGCTTGTGCCACCGTATTCATCGACAACGACGACCACGGGTGTTTGCTTACTGATCATCAAGCTTAAAATTTCATGAATCGACATGCTTTCGGGAACGTTGATCAACGCGCGTAAAATATGACTGATTGCTAATTTTCCGTTACCTTGTTGAGCTTGCTGAACAATATCATACGAATAAATATAACCAACTAAATTATCCTTATTATTATTTTTCGTGACCGGAATGCGGCTGTAGCCTTCGTTCAAATAAACGCCGAGCGCTTCGTCGACTGACTGCGAGACGTCGATGACGGTTAGCTGCGTGCGATCGGTCATAATATCCTTCGCGTCACGATCGTTTAAATCAAAGGCGCGTTCCATGTACATCAAGTCGTTTTTATCGAGGCTACCACCAGAGACGGCAATTTTCGACAAGCGCAGAATTTCCGACTGTGAGAAAACTTCATTCTCTTCATCCGCGACGGGCATGCCCATCAAACGAACGATGAGTGAAGCCGAACTGTTCAGTAACCAGACGAATGGATAAAAAATTGTGTGGAACCAGTAAAGCGGCGTTACGACGCTCATCAAAACCTTGAGTGGGAAATCAATACTGATATTTTTCGGCACGATTTCTGTGAGTACAACTTCCAAATACGTTAAAATAAAGACACCAAGCACTGCACCAAGTACATTCAGGGTATTCCCGGTGGCAAAATGAGTCCAGCCGAAAAAGTCGACGAGCAGTTGTTCGATCGTTGTTTCACCGATCCAACCTAAAATGATCCCAGTCAAACTCGTCCCCACTTGAGTCGTGGATAAATATTCGTTGAGGTTCTGCACCATTTTGAGTGCGCGGGTTAATTTAGCTCGATTACCATCGCCTTGTTCGAGTTTATCTTCGATTTGGCTAGTACGTGTTTGAACAAGCGCAAATTCGGCAGCCACGAAGAAGTAGGCGACGATAAAGGTAATCAAAATGATCAATAAATTTGTTATTAAATCGTTGTTAGTCACTAAGAAGTCTCCAATTGTTTTCTAATACTCCCATTCTAGCATTCTTCGGGTTAAATGAGTGAGAATAATTAGAAATATCTGGAGAAGTCGCAAATGTTTGTTGCACGACGTTATAACGGTGCTTATAATATAAAGTGAACCGTTATGGGCTTGGGAATTATGTGTGAAAAAACCGTCGGTGCTGATAACTGAATTGTGTTCGTAAGCACTGTCTTTTCCGCTTAACTTGCTACACACTAGAATCCAAAAGCAGGATTCTGGTGTGTAGCAGGTTAATGCTCAAAGCCAACCCGTGCTTACTCACAACATAAACGTGTTCGTAGCCATTGAAATTTCCGCTTAACTTGAGGAAACACTAAATCTAAAACCAGATTTAATGTTTCCTCAGAGTTAATGCTCAATTTCAACCCGTGATGGCTCACAACTTACAAAATAGGAGTGTTTTTATGGATACAGATACGCAATATACGCCTTCACAATTGGCTGAGAAGTTACATATTAGTGTGCCTACTTTACGGAAATATTCGCTTTTGATTGAAGAGGCTGCTAATGATCCGCATTATTTTCCACGCAATCATCAAAATGTTCGCGCCTATAGTGAGCAAAATTTGACGGATATTCAGAATTTAGTTGAGTACAGTAAAGAACATAATTTAACTTTGCAAAAAGCGGCTGTGAAAATCTTTAGTGATCATAAACCTTCCAGCACAACGAATCTGGATCCGCAAACTGATCAGGTTCCTGTTCCCGAGTTAGTTGATCAGATGAATCAATTGCAGGGTGTTTTGAGCAAGGTGCAGGCACAAATTGGTCAATTATTTGCCCGTATCGATCAGTTAGAACAGGGTGAAAATACTGAGGCCGCGTCAGTTGATCCTGAATTAATTCCAGTTGAAGAACGAGATGATTCAGAAGCCGACCAGCAGACTAAGCCTGAGGTGATTTCTGATGAAGCTGCCGAAGACGCGGAGATTGAAGATTCGGATGAAGTTGATCAAGCGGATGAAATCGAAGGGGATACTTTTGACAGTGAATCTGAGCAGGACTCAGAGGAAGTGGATTCAGAAAAAGTAGACGAAATCGAATCTGATGCCCCAGAAACCGGTGATGATGAAATCGTAGAAAATTCAGAAGCAGCAGAAACTGAATCTGAAACTCCGGTTGACTCTGAAAACACCACAAGTGCAGAAAAAGCTGACGCAGACAACGACGCCGAAGAGCCGGTCGCAAGTGAATCAGAGCCCGTAGAATCCGAATCGGCTTTGAAATTTACAGAGCCAACTGTCGGAAATGATTCGGCTTCAACGGCAGAAGAAACGCATCACTTGGTTTTCGAAGATGAAAAAGTTGCGGATTCAGATGAAAAAGAATCAGAAACAGTTACGGTTGATTCAGAAGAGACCGATTCAGAAAAGCCCGATGATAAGAAAAGGTCTTGGTGGAAAAAGATGCTGAGCAAGTAGTTAGAAAGCGGGTGAAGGTCGATGTTTAAACTTACAACTGAACCCGCATGGCTGGGCGTTTCGATCACAGCAATCAATTTGCATGAGTTGACAGAGCAAATCGTGGCAATTCAACAACTAACTTTGCGACATCCGCTTCTGATCGAGTGGCGCCTAGATTATTGGCAGGATTGGCGGCAATTAACTTTAAAACAAGCAAATCAACGGTTACGACGTGCTTTTCCGCAGCAACCTTTGCTGCTCACGCTACGAACGAGTGCTGAAGGTGGTCACATGTCGTTGAATCGGGTAAACTATTGGCAGCACCTCTTGCAAATCGGCGCAGAATTAGAGGGTGATTTGTTGGATATCATGCCAGCACAACTGCCTGAAAATATAGCGGTCGCGCAGATCCATCGGTATTTTCAATCGCGACTCATCTTTAGTCGACACGTGTTAGGCCCACAAGATTATGCGACCGATTTGGCAGACTTACTTCACTTGGGAGCGGGTGCGGCACCAGCTGATTTGCTTAAACTCGCGATTTTACCGAATAGTCCTGACGAGGTTCTGGATTTATTGCAAGCCACTTGGCAAGTGAGCCAACGTGTCGAGCAACCCATTATTTCGATGAGCATGGGAGATGTGGGGCGAGTTTCTCGCGTGATCGGACCGTTGTTTGGTTCAGTCTTGAGTTTTGGCTCAGTCGGGGCAACTTCAGCACCAGGGCAATTTGCACTCAAACAATTGGATGATTTATTAGTGGATCACGCAATAGGGGGACCTGATCATGAAACACAGAATTAGTTTTGCTGTCGGTATTTTTATGGCACTTTTATTATTGGTCGGCTGTGGTGAGCAAAGTGATGCGACGAAGCAGTCATCGAAATCGAGCCAGGCTGAGTCTAGTGCGAAAAGCTCAAGCCAGGCGAAAAAAACCGATATTTCGACGCTTCCGTTGATCGGTAAATGGAAAAGTACGAATGGCATGACTTTTACTTTCGGCAATGATGGTAAATGGACTTATCAAGCAACGAGTGGCTCGACTGCAAACGGGACTTTCCAATTGGCAGGTGCTTATCAACAACAACTTTTGCTAAAGCTCCATGGATTGGATCAGGAAATTGGCGGCATCGGGAATTATTTGGGTATGAAATTGACTCAAAAAAATAAGAAATTATATATTGTCGGCTTTGGTCAGTTTGAATTAGAGGGTGTCGCAAAAAATATGACGCAATCTGCGCAAACAGAAATGACGGGTATTTTCAATTCACAGCCTAAAACAACTGCACGATTGTTGGTGGGTACCTGGATGGATACGGATGAAAATTCGGTAACACAATTAACAACGAATTTCGATCCGGACGGAAGTTATCAACGTTATAACGGACAAACGCGGACTGTTGAAACCGGGAAATTTACGGTTAGCAAATCTAACGATGATGCGAATCAGCTAGTCGTGAAATTAACGAGTGCAAGTGGCACCACCACCACGGAAAATTATCAGGTCAACTCGGCGTATACGCAGTTGACGCGTTCCGAAAACAAGATCAATACGGTTTACGTTAAAAATCAAATGCCCGATAATATTAATTAATGGGTCATTATAGATCGACTTGAAGTTAAAAATACCGCTATCCGATGTTGATCAAAGGATAGCGGTATTTTTTACACTTAATTTTGGTTGGGCAATTCCGGCATGCTGGCCAGTTTATCGATTGCATTTTGATATTCATGGTTGATTTCTGGTTGGTCGCTGGCTTCTTTACTTTTTGCAGTAATCAGAAAGTCTAGCAGGTCTTTATTTTTCAAATCGGATAATTCAACCACTGCCCACGCGGCGGTTGCGCGAATGATCGGGCGAGGATCATGATCGATGACTTCGAGTAGCTTGGGAATTGCTGATCGATCTTTGAGATTGACTAGCGCAATGATGGCATTGCGTTGTAGTGGCTTTTTGCCACGCCAAGAACCAGACATCGGCCCAAATTTTAACTTGAATTCTTTATTCGTCATCGTTAACATCGGCACCAATTCCGGCATCACGGCTTCGGGATCGGGTTCCATATCCGCATGAAAATGGAAATTTTTACCTTTATTAAATGGGCAAACGATCTGGCAAATATCGCAGCCGTAAATCACATTGCGGATCATGGGTCGAAATTCGGGATCCATCAAGCCCTTCGTCTGAGTTTGATAAGATAAACAACGTTGCCCATTTAATCGGCCATCGCCTAAAAGGGCATCGGGTGGACAAGCGGCAATACAACGTCTGCAAGTGCCACATTGATTGGCAATCGGTTCGTCAGGCGTAAATTCAAGGTTAGTGATAATTTCGCCCAGATAAACGTAGGAGCCGAATTCTTGGGTGATCAGCAACCCGTTAAGTCCGATGAAACCAAGGCCCGCACGTTGCGCCACGACCACATCGATCAGCTCTCCAGTATCGACCATCGGTTTAAAATCAATGGTTTGATCGGCACCGGCGAGTTTTCGAATCGCCACGATCAATGCGTCCATTTTTTCGTCGAGAATATGGTGGTAGTCAACTCCCCAAGAGGCGCGTGCAAATTGTCCACGTTTAAATTCAGTCCGTTGTGGACGTTCAGAAATTTTCGTCGGATAAGCCAACGCAATGGCGATAATTGATCGAGGTTGGTCGAAAATTTGGTCAGGATTCAGTCGCTCGTCTAAATTTTGATGTTCGAATCCAGTTGTGTGACCAGCGGCTTTCTGCTTCACTAGACTGGGCCGCATATACTCGAAATTAGCGGCGGTGGTAAAACCGATTTTGTCGATCCCGATTTCTTTACTGGCCGCAATAATTTGTTGCTTGAGTTGTTCGTTCTTCATCATCAAGACCTCCGCTTGGCAATTTCCGGCACTTTTTTGAATAAGATTGGAAGTAAATAACGTTGAAATAGCCAGTAGAAAATTCCCGTCGCAACACAGAGTGACAGGTCAAAATAAACGCCTTGCAAATAATACACTAGAAAATTAGGAAGATGATAAAAGGCGACGTTCATGATGGCATTCCAGAATCCAAAACTGAATCCTAGAGCTGCTGCGATTAAAACTTGGATCCAAGTTTTCTGGCTGATTTTTGTCATGCGGAATAATTGCCACAATAACAAAATGAGGAGGTAGCTCCAAATTTGAAATAAAGTCCAGGGTCCAAGCCCGCCAGTGCGAAAATTTGAGATCAGGATCGTAATGATCATCACGGAGCCGCCGTATTTGTAACCCGCAAAGGTGGTGATCAATAAGAAAAACGCCAGCACCATTGAAAAATTAGGTAGAAAAATTGTTAGCAGGCTGCCTAAACTTGCTAGTGCTGCCATGAGTGCAATAAAGGTGAGTCGTTTTGCGGTTGAATTTGCCAAGATAAACCTCACTTGAATTCTAGTAAAACGTTTTATTAGGGCAATAATATCATATTTTCGAGCCTAAATTAAATGATTTATGTAAATGGACCGGAAACTCTCCCGCAAGACCAGTATTTTTTGTACAGGGTTAATAAAAAGCTGGTGGATAAAATTAAATTCATAAAAAAGTCACTGAAAATTCATGAATTCTTCACATTTACGTGAATTTAAAAATGACTTTGGCAAACGTACATATTTTCTGATCAGTTCATTAAACTAGATACAAAAAGTTGGAAATTAAAGATAGTAATGTCGGCATCATGGATTGCTTGACGCCGCCGCAGAACTACCACACAAATACATAAGCAAGCCGAACTGCTGGCGGGGATAACCTTGGTCTAGAAAAAAAGAGCACAAAAATAGCGGCTCCATACAGCCGCTACCTTGTGTTCAGCATGAACGTGTTCTTTTCCAAATCTTGGGGGGATGATGAAAAAGAATTGTGCTTCAAAATTATTGGAGAAGTCACTCACATGACTCTTTAAACATCATAACAGATTAACGTGAAAAAAATGTGACTAAAAATAAATAATTAAAAGAATCTCGCGAGGAATTACGCCGTCAAACAAATCTTCTTCAAATCGTTTAAGTCAGATGTGCCCAAATTAAGAACTTCATGAAGATAATTATCCACTGTCCCAGTCATTAATTTAATATCGGCGATGGCTTGGCCTAAATAAGCTTCATCAACGGACATTAGTGCGGTGACATTATCGATCAATGTTTGGTCGGTGGTGTGCAGATCCGCAATATTACCCTGAATTGCCGTCTGTGTGACTTCATTCGTTAATAAATAATCTTGTTTTGCGGTTGCCGAATCCACGCCTAGTGCCCGCAAGAATAAGTAGGCGCCAATTCCGGTTCGATCTTTTCCAGCAGTGCAGTGAAACAGAACCGATTGATTGTCTTGCGTATTTGTTAAGAGTCGTTCAAAAAATTGTTGGTAGGCTTTTTGTGGGTGCGTGTCCGTGATAAGATTGTGGTAGGCACTAATCATTCGTTGCCGGCCGAGATCTGGTCCTTGAGACATTTCTTGATTTTGCTCTTCTTCGGAACGCGTACTTTCAGTTTCGTCCACACGAAAAACAGGATCGAAAATATAAGTCATGCCTTTTGCAAGACGATCGGGTTCAGCTTTTGCTTCTTTTGGCGAACGAAAATCAATGCTTGAAATTACGCCATAGTCTGCCAAGTAATCGAGATCTTGTGGCGTGAGATCGGCTAATTTGCCTGAACGAATAATTTTGTGAAACTTGATGTGTTGCCCGGTTTCAGTTTGGTAGCCACCGAGTTCGCGGAAATTGTGCCCACTCTGAATTTGTAAGAGTCTCGCATTCATTGTTTGATAATTCCTTTCTAATACTAGATACTTTAATCATAACAGAAAAATATAAAACGTAGGTGTCATTATGAAAATACTTTTAGCAAGTCAGGATCTCTCTGCAGATCTTTCAGCTCAAGCTGGACGCGAATTAATGCAACAGGGGTTAGTCGAAAAAACGGGAACTGAATTTATTTCGTTGCCATTTGATGGTCAACAAGAAGATTTAATTAGTGCTCTGCAACAATGGAATGACGGTAAGCTGGTCAATTTCACTTACTACGGTCCTAATTGGGAGAGCACGCAAATCACTTATTTATTAACGCAACTCGATGGTAAGTTGACGGCAATTATTGATACGTCAACTTTTGCTAACCGTAAATCTGTTAGTTCATACGACGAACACGACTTGTTTCACGCTTCAAGTTATGGACTGGGCCAGCTGATTTTGGATGCAGTGACTAATGAAGCGCAAGACGTCGTACTTTTGATCGACGATACTTGTTTGATCGATGGTGGATTGGGCATGTTGCAGGCCTTGGGAACGCTGGTCGCTGACGAAAGTGGCGATCCAATTCCGGTCGGTGAGAATCCGTTGATCAATTTCGGTCAAATCGATTTTTCCAAACCGGACGAATTACTCAAGGGTGTGACCTTGACGGTGCTTGCGCGGGAAACGACTACTTATACTGGCGTAGATAGTCAGCTGGTTTCCGTTGGTAAAGACATTGGCATTTTACCGGCGCATCTTGTCCGCCTAGATTTACGGAGTGCGGCCTTTAACCGCCTAATGAAAAAAGAACGAGAAATCGATCTGACTACGATTGTTGGTTCAGGCGCTGGTGGCGGTGTTGCCGGTGCATTGGCTTGTTTAGGCGCGACGATTTCTAACGGAACTTACGCGTGGCTATTTGAAAAGCTGCATTTTGCAGATCTTTTAGCGGATGTGGATGCTACTTTTTTGGCAACGGACCAAGTTAATCAAACTCGTTTTCCAACTTCGTTTGTTGGCGAGCTGGCACGTTTTTGTGATCAACAGAAGATTCGGACAATCTTGTTCACGTTGATTCGGATCACGCCGGCCGAACAGTGGAATTTACCATTTGTTAGCACATTGGTCATTCCTAAAATCATGGGTATCAAATTGCCAGTTGCCAACGAAATGGTCACAACGGCTAAACGTGAATTGGAACAAAGCTTGATTGCGACGACTCACGAAGTTGCCAAGCTGATTTAATTTCAACCCGTGGCTACTCTCACAACCAATTGTGTTCGAGGCCATTGAAATTTCCGCTTAACTTGAGTCATCCTGAAATCTAAAAAACGGATTTTAGGATGGCTCAGAGTTAATGCTCGATTTCAACCCATGGCCTCTCACAACTTGAAAAATAAATCCTGCCAAACTACCTTAATTCTTGAATTACGTGAATTTAAAAGTTATGATTTGTATAGAGAGAAGAAAGTAGGTGTTAACTGTGTCAGAACAAGAATATAAACGGATCTTGGTCCCAGTTGATGGTTCACCGGAAGCCGAGTTAGCCTTTACCAAAGCTAAGCGAGTTGCCAAAACCAACAATGCCCATCTCGATATGCTCACAATTTTGGATACGAAACAATTTGTCGGTAATTACGGTGGCGGATTGACTGGCGATGCGATTTATCAAATTTCCGAGGATGCGCAAAGCTACTTGGAAAATTTGAAGGCTGCCACAATACAGAACGAGGGCTTTAAAGACGACGACATCGATATTCACGTTCGTTTCGGTAATCCGAAGCTGGTCATTTCTCGTGATTTCCCCGAGGATCATCACAACGACTTGATTATGATCGGTGCCACTGGACTGAATGCGATCGAACGTGTGCTTGTGGGTTCTGTAACTGAATATGTGAATCGCCACGCGCCATGCGACGTCTTGATCGTACGCACAGATTTAGAGAACGAATATCATAAAGAAAAATAATTATTTCTCCATCAAAAGCAGAGGCTGAACTGGTCTCTCTTTTTTATTCTGATGAATTTAAACTATTAAGAAAAAAATACGACGGTTTTCGGGTATTTAATAATTGGGAGTGCAAATATTGTGCTTAAATTTTCGCGTAAATCGTTAGTTTTGCTAAAATAGCATTATTGAAACTGGGGGATCATCATGGCCGATTGTAGTTGGGGTCAAGCAACACCAGAGTTAAAAGAATATCACGATCACGAGTGGGGAAAGCCGCAGCATGACCCGCAGAAATTATTCGAATTATTATGTTTGGAAACTTATCAAGCGGGCTTAAGTTGGCAGACGGTGCTGAAAAAACGCGCTGCTTTCCGCGAAGATTTTTTACAGTTCGATCCTGAACTAGTTGCCCAAATGACTGAGCCAGATTTACAAAAGCTGATGCAAGATCCGCGGATCATTCGCAATCGACTCAAGCTGACGGACACCGTGATCAATGCGCGGGCGTTTCTGACAATTGAGCAGACGGAAGGTTTCGATCATTATCTTTGGCAGTTTGTCGAGGGGCAACCAATTATTAATCGGCCGATAGTTGAGTCGGAAATTCCGGCGCAGTCACCATTGTCGCAGCTGATTTCAAAGGATCTGAAAAAACGTGGCTTCAAGTTTGTCGGGCCAACAATTATTTATTCCTATTTGCAAGGCGCTGGCCTGATCGATGATCACTTGGTTGGCTGTTCTGCTAAATCAGCGATCAATAACTAGAAGTATCGACGAAAAGGTGATCAGATGTTTTTATTTAGACGTTGGTTCAAGAAGAAAATTAAAAATCAATCGGTGATTCAACAACGTACGAGTTATGGAATCGTCGCTGGCTTAGTTGGTTTAATTTCCAACCTGGCCCTTTTTGTGATCAAAGTGATCGTTGGGCTTATTTCTGGTAGTATCTCAATTATTACCGACGCCATCAACAACTTGTCGGATACTTTTTCGTCTGCGCTTACGGTGATCGGCTTCAAGATGGCAGGTAAAAAGCCTGACCACGATCATCCTTATGGTCACGAACGTTCTGAATCGATCTCAGGATTATTGATTTCAATTGTGATCACTTTTGTCGGCTTGCAATTCGTGAAGTCTTCGTTTGATAAAATTGTCGATCCCAATGTTGTCCACATGAGCTGGCAGATTTATTTGGTCTTGCTGATTTCGATTGTGCTAAAACTAGCTCAGGTTTATTTTTATAAACAAATTGCAGGAGACATTGATTCCGAAACGTTGCTGGCGACGGCCAAAGATAGTTTGAACGATGTTTATACGACGGTTGCAGTGCTGATTTCTGCGGTGATCCAGGCACAAACCGGTTGGGCGCTGGATGGCTGGGTCGGTCTCGGCGTTGCGATTTATATTTTGATCAGCGCGGTTGGCTTGATCCGTACATTTATCAGCGAGCTGTTAGGTCATCAACCGTCAGAACAACTGGTTGAGAAAATGACTGAACGTCTGGCAAGTTACGGTGATATTCTTGGCTTTCATGATTTATTGATCCATCAATATGGACCCAATACGATTTTTGCATCGGTTCATATTGAAATCGATAGTCGGTGGGAACTCGATCAAGCACATCAAGTGACGGATCAGATCGAGCATGATTTCTGGCATCAGCTGAGAATTCATTTGGTTTGTCATTTGGACCCGATCGATATCGATAATCAGAAGTATGCTAAAATTTATGAGGCGGTTCAAGCGGTCGTGAAGCATTATAACTTAGGATTGACTACTCATGATTTTCACGTGGAAGAATTAGTTAACGAGGATGAATTAATTCAGTTTGATGTGGTCGTGCCCGAAGAAATTAAGACCAGTGACGATGAGTTGCTAGTGTCGATCAACCATGATCTACGCAAGATCCTAGGCGATGTGACCGCGGAAGTGACGTTTGATCACAATTATATTGGCGATGATCACAGCTTGATTTAAGTGGGCAAAATGTTCTTTTTTAGGAAAGACCTTGTTTAGCAATCGCCGGACTTGTAAAATAAAAGAGAAACAACGAGGAGGATACTCATGGAACGCGATGTAATTAAACAATATGCGGATTGGCTGGAACAAAACGGCGGCGATATTATCGCGCGGCGAGTTGCATTCGATGCTCAGCAAGTCTTCAACATTGTGCAACAGTTGCAGATTTTCGACCGTCCAGTTGCTGACTATCTGACAATGAGTCAAGATGAATATTATCGAACGATTTCTGATCACAAGTTGACGTTGCAAGGTGAAGATGAACCAATGAGCCAGTTGCAAGATCGAGTTCTGATCAATCATGTCGATGGATCATTGACTGATAATAATTTGAATTTTGCCTACAATCACGAAGATAACTTTACGGGTGGTTATTCTGCACGCAAAGATTTGAATTTGATCACTTATGGACTCGAAGTTGTCGGTGCGGTTGCCGCAATCAGTAACCCAGAATTCGTTAAGGAACATCTTTCTCAAGATGCCGCGGTAAGCTTGATCCTTGCGGCTAATTCGTTGAAAGATTGGCAAGCCAAAAATTAAACACGTTTTAAAGGTGAAGACCAGCAGAAATGCTGGCTTTTTTAGTTGCCGGAATATGATTTTCCCGGTCTGGAAGTCTTTGCACATGCAGAACTAATGCCACCAACTTCATGAGCCGTTGATTCCAGTTACCACAATCACCGTAACAAGCTACAAAAAAAGCCACAAATTCGTGGCTGTTGAATCATTATAAGTCAGTTGAATTGGTGTCTTGATGATTTGTGCTGAGTTCATAAATGGCGCGGACAGCTGGGTCGGCTTGTGCGACGTGAACACCGATCATCAAACTGATCCGTGAAGCCCCTTCGTTGATCATCATTGGGACAATGTTGATGTCGGCTAGACAGGTCATGATTTTAGCGAGCAGGTCGTGTTGCGCATATAAGCCTTCACCGACGACCATCATCACGGCGAAATCATCGAACCATTCGAGCTGATCAGGATGGACTTCGGCTTTGATATCGGTCAAAATACTATCTTTCTTGTGCCCAGTGAGTTGATCTTTGTTGATCACAATTGTGAGATCATCGATTCCAGAGGGTAAATATTCGTAGCTGACAGAATATTTACGGAGAATTTTGAGTAAGCGAAAGGTAAAACCAACTTCGGTATTCATCAGATAGCGATGCAAATACAGCCCAATATAATTTTTGTTGACGGCAATGCCGGTAATGTGGTGATGGTGGTTGACATCTTTGGTTGGCGCAATGAAGGTGCCTCGTGCTGCCGGGTCGTTGGTATTCTTGATGTTGACGCGGATGCCAGCATTGATGACTGGTAAAATCGCCTCATGATTGAACACGGAAAATCCGGAGTAGGCTAGCTCGCGCATTTCTCGATAAGTTAATGTGCGAATGGCGCGTGGATGGGCGACAATATGTGGATCGACGGCGTAAACGGAAGAAACGTCGGTAAAGTTTTCGTAGAGGTCAACGTTGAATCCGCGCGCTAAAATCGAACCCGTAATATCGGAACCGCCGCGTGCAAACGTCGTGATGTTTCCCTTTTGATCATAGGCGAAAAATCCCGGGACGACGATGATTTCCTTTGGATCTAACTGAAAGTCAGCGATATGATCGTAACTTTCTTCTAAAATAGTGGTCGCCTGCGGTTTCCCTTCTACAACCATGCCCAGATCGCGCGGACTAACGAATTGGGCGTTGATTCCTTGATGTTGCATGATTTTTGCAATTAGCTGCGCATTCATGAATTCACCTTGAGCCATGAATGCGGCATATAGATATTCACTATTAATGTAATTACGATGGATGATCAGCTGCAGATGTTTGTGTAAATAACCAATGATGGTGTGATCAAGGCCAAAATATTCAGCAATTTCTAGATAACGACCAATAATTTCTGTGGTTATTTTTTCAGTGTTGAGCCCATCGACGACGGTATCTGCTAATTTTTGCAATAAATCCGTGACTTTAATGTCTGTCGCATTTCGCTTACCCGGCGCGGAGACCACCACGACCCGGCGTTGTGGATCGGCGGTAATAATATCGAGCGCTTGTTTGACCTTAGAGCCAGTTGCTAGGGAAGTGCCCCCGAATTTAATGACTTTCATGACAATACCAACTTTCTTTTTAGAAAAATATGTATGTGATCGTGATCAAAATGGTGCAAAAAATTCCTACTGAAACTTCATCCTAGCTTAAAAATAAGAACATATCAAGAAATAATCTTGATAAAATCGCTATGATTCCGTCAAGATAGGCCTATATTTTCTTCACAATATTTCGTTATAATGACAGACAGAATGTGACTTAAACAATTCAAGACGGATTATTCCACAGAACTAAGTGGCCAGCCCTTAATTTGCGAATTCAGATTGAACAGACTATACTTTTTTTAAACACCAATTTTGGAGGAATCAGCTAGATGACACAAAAATTTCAACCCGAACAGATTATTGAGTACATTGCGAACGCACCGAAGACAACGCCGATGCATGTTGTTTTTGCAGGGGAAATCGATCAATTAACGCCAACACCCGATTCAGTTGAAAGCTTCTTGGAGACTAAAACGGGGCAGTTATTTGGCGACGCCGGCGTTATTCAACCTTGGTTGCAGGAAAACAAATCCGTGATCACTCAGATCCATTGTGAAATTCAAGGACGCAATACTGGCGTGCCATTATTAAATATTCAAAATATTAATGCACGGATCGAGCCGGGCGCAATCATTCGCGAGCACGTGACGATCGACGATAACGCCGTGATCATGATGGGTGCAGTCATCAATATTGGTTCAGTGATCGGCAAAGGAACGATGATCGATATGGGTGCAGTGCTCGGCGGCCGCGCGACTGTTGGTCAACATTGTCATATTGGTGCTGGCGCTGTTTTGGCTGGTGTCGTTGAACCTGCGTCCGCAACACCCGTAATTATTGAAGATGACGTGCTGGTCGGTGCAAATGCGGTTGTTTTGGAAGGCATTCACGTTGGGAAGGGTGCGGTGATTGCTGCCGGTGCCATTGTCATCGAGGATGTGCCTGCGAATGCTGTTGTTGCCGGTGTTCCTGCGAAAATCATCAAGATGAAAGATGAGAAGACTTGGCATAAAACCGAATTAATTGACGCACTACGAAAACTATAAATCGCCAGTTTAATCAAACAAGCAGTCGATTCGTTAGATATGCAAAGACGTTTGATTATTTTGAAAGGAAGTCATTCGATGAGCGACTTGGACAACGAGGAACTGATTAAAATTCGCCGTGACCTTCATCAGATACCTGAATTAGCCTTGCATGAAGTACAAACCCATGATTATTTGTTGAGTTTGATGAAGTTGTGGTCAACAGATTGGTTAGAAATCAAGTCAGTTCCGAGTGTTCCCACCGCAATTCTGGTGCGATTGCAAGGCACTGATCCGCATAAAACGATCGGTTATCGTACCGATATTGACGCCTTACCGGTGACCGAACAGACGGGCTTAGCTTTCAGTTCGACTATTCCTGGTCAGATGCATGCTTGTGGACACGATATTCATATGACAGTTGCGCTCGGTATTTTGCAGCATTTCGCTGAGCATCAACCAAAAGACAATCTGATTTTCTTTTTTCAGCCAGCGGAAGAAGCCGAATATGGCGGTTATCGCGTTTATGAGGCGGGCGCTTTTACCGGCAAGTGGCGTCCCGATGAATTCTTTGCGATTCATGATAATCCAAGTTTACCAGCTGGACAAATTGCTACGCGCTTGGGCACTCTGTTCGCTGGAACGACCGAGATCCATTTAACCTTCACTGGTGAAAGTGGGCACGCAGCTTATCCTCAACGCGCTAAAGATGCGTTGGTAGCTGCGGCCGCATTTGTGATGCAAGTGCAGACGATCGTTTCTCGAAATGTGGATCCAATCCGCGGGGGCGTTGTGACTATCGGTAGTTTTCATGCGGGTCAAGTTATGAACGTGATTGCTGGAGAAGCTAAACTTGAAGGGACGATCCGTGCGTTTCTGCAATCAGATATTTTAATGATGCAACAGCGTGTGCGTGAGATTGCGGATGGCGTGGCTCAAACTTATGGTGTCAAGGCTGATCTTAACCTGATTCAAGGCGGCTATATGCCCGTTGAAAACGCAATTGAACAAACAACCGACTTGATCGAGTTCATGACGGCTGATCCAACTATCGATTTTGCCGAATCGGAGCCAGCAATGACCGGCGAAGATTTTGGCTTCTTAACTCAGAAGTTTCCGGGCACGATGGTTTGGCTCGGCGTCAACGATCCTGAACATTCGCTACATAGCGACCACTTGAATCCTGAAGAGCGCGCAATTAAGCCCGGGGTTGAGGCGTGGATCAAGTTTTTAGAACACCGAATGCAATGAATTAATAATAATCATATTTTGTGAGGAGTAATCACTTGTTAGAAAATAAAAAAATTTTGACCGCCTTGATCACACCGTTCAACGACGACGATCAGATCGATTATCCGGCACTGGACGCGTTGGCTGATCGGTTGATCCATGAACATAGCGACGGCTTCGTGATCGGCGCAACCACTGGTGAATCACCAACCTTAACGCATGATGAAAAAATTGAGCTGTTCAATCACTTTACTCAGCATGTTCAAGATAAAGCGGTCGTTGTTGCGAACGTTGGTAATAATAGCACTGCAGCTTCAGTCGCACTTGCCAAAGAAGCGAGTGCAATTCACGGGATCACGGCTGTTTTGGCCGTAAATCCTTATTACAATAAACCTAGCCAAGCAGGAATGGTGGCTCATTTCAAGGCCATTGCGGATGCGTCTGCAGTGCCAGTGATCCTATACAATATTCCGGGACGTACCGTTGTGAAGCTGGATAACGAGACCGTGGTTGAGTTATCGAAATATCCAAATATCGGTGGCGTTAAACAGTGTACCAGCGTCAGTGATCTTAAATATCTTGTTGAAAATACATCGCCTGATTTTGCCGTTTATACGGGTGAGGATACGCAAACGCTTGGCGCAATCGGCGCCGGCGCACGCGGTGTGATCTCAGTCACTTCTCATTTGTATGGGAATGAAATGCATGATATGATCACCGCTTTTGAGACCGGAAAACTGCAAGCTGCCCAAGAGAAAATGCGCTGGTTGGCACCGAGAATGGATGCCTTATTTGCTTATCCTTCACCAGAACCAGTCAAGATGGTGTTGGCGGCTCGCGGTGAAATTGCGAATAATTTGCGATTACCAATGATTCCCTTAACAACAGAAGAAGCACAAGCAGTCAATGCGGTTTTGGAGGCAAATTAATATGACAACGGTATTTATCGGTGGTGTCGCAGGGAATATGGGCCAACGTGTTGCTAAAACAATTGCAGCGACTGACGGTGTAACGATAGCCGGCGGGCTAGATATTCATGGCCAATCAAATTCAGATTTTCCAGTTTTTACAAGTGTCGACCAAATTAATGTTCAGGCAGATGTTTGGTTAGATTTTACGATTGCTGCGGCTGCTAAGGCTAATGCAAATTGGGCGCTGCAACATGGTTTTGATGTTGTTATTGGCACCAGTGGCCTAGATAATGGCGAGTTTAATGAGTTAGGCCAGCTGGCCACGAAGAATCATCAACATTTATTGATCGTTCCGAATTTTGCGATTTCTGCCGTTTTAATGATGCAATTTGCACAAAAAGCGGCTCAATATTTTCCTGATGCTGAAGTCGTTGAAGCGCATCATGCGGATAAAGTTGACTCACCATCAGGAACGGCAAGAGCGACGGCACAACTTATTAGTGAAGCACGCCAAAATAGCCCAATTGCGCCGAAAGAAACCGACCAACCCGCTCGCGGTGAATGGATCGACGACGTTCCAGTTCATGCCTTGCGTTTGCCAGGCTATGTTGCGCAAGAAGAGGTTCTTTTTGGCGCGGCTGGCGAGAGCTTGAGTATTAAACAAGTTTCATTTGATCGTTCTTCGTTCATGCAAGGAGTTGTCCTAGCTGCGCAAAAAGTTGGAACATTGCCAGAAGGACTGACAGTTGGGTTGGATGCTTTACTGTAAACGTGTTGCACAACACTGAAATCTAGCATCTAAGAGATCAAGCCACGAAAAATAAAATACAATTTTTGTGTCTTGACGTCTTAGCTGTAGATTTCAACCCGTGTTGTTCCGCACTCTAAACGTGTTCCAAGCAACTGAAATTAATGTCTAAGCCGCCAACAACTTGAAATCCAAAAGCGGGATTTTTAAGTTGTTGGCGGCTTAGCCAATAATTTCAACCCGTTGCTTTCCACACTCTATGAATTAGAAGGGGAAATTTCATGCCAGAACTTAAATTAGGTTTGTCAAAATTAGGTAATCGAAATTTAGACACTGTTCCGCCATCCGCAATACGTGAATTTGACAACGAAATTTCGTTGATTCCTGGGATGATCAAGTTGACTTTGGGGGAACCCGATTTTGCGGTGCCTGATCACGTTAAGCAGGCGACAAAAGTGGCGATCGATCAAAACTTTTCTCACTATGCACCGTCGTTTGGATTCATGGAACTGCGAGAATTGATCAGTCAATATCTTGCCGATAAGTTTGATACACATTATGTAGCCACGCAAGAGGTGGTGGTGACGGTTGGAGCAACAGAAGGGATTTATGCTGCCATTAGTGGTCTGTTCAATCCTGGAGACACGATTATCGTGCCAACACCCACATTTCCACTTTACGAAACGGTCGCCAAGGTCAATGGCATTCATGTGATCAATGTTAATACGGCACCGGATTTTGTTTTGACGGCTGCAAAGCTGACCGAAGTTTTAGCCGAGCACCCAGAAGCAACTGGGTTAGTGTTGAATTATCCTAATAATCCGACCGGCGCCACTTATACACATGCTCAATTACATGAATTAGCAGATGTAATCAAACAAACCGACTTGGTCGTTCTGTCGGACGAAATTTATGCCGAGTTGTCTTATCGTGAACCCCATCTCAGCATGGGCAAGCTTTTGCCAGAGCAAACCGTATTGATCAGCGGTTTTTCTAAGTCGCACGCCATGACGGGTTATCGGATCGGCTATCTCGCAGGTCCACATGCGTTGATTGCCCTAATCGGAAAAATGCATCAATTCTTGGTGACGACAGCAGCATCGCCAATGATGAAAGCCGCAGAAGAGGCTTTGAAAAACGGTCAAGATGATGCCCAGCAGATGCGTGACGTTTATCGTGAACGTCAGGGTTTAATTTTACATGATCTTCAACAAGCTGGATTCACGGCGCCGACGCCAGCGGGTGCATTTTATATTTTTGCAAAAATTCCACCAACGTTGATTCAAGACGATGTGAAATTTGCTTACGATCTCGCGAAGAAAGCAAAAGTTGGTGTGACTCCTGGATCAGTCTTTGGTCCTGGTGGAGAAGGACATGTGCGGCTGTCTTATGCAGCATCAACGCAAAACTTGCAAGAAGCTGGACGACGAATTCAAAAATACGTCGCAGCGTTTCGAATCAATGATGAAAAGTAGGCATGTATGATGGTAAAAAAACAATATAAAGTTGCAATTTTAGGTGCGACCGGCGCCGTTGGGACACGGATGATCCAACAGTTAGCCGCATCGACTATTCCAGTCTCAGAAGTTCATTTGTTAGCCTCTGCTCGTTCTGCAGGTAAGACGATGACTTTTAAAGGTGAATCTGTGACTGTTGAGGAAGCTAAGCCTGAATCCTTTGATGGTATTGATTTAGTGTTAGCTTCTGCCGGCGGGTCTGTTTCTGGCCGTTTGTTACCGGAAGCAGTTAAACGTGGCGCAGTCTGTGTGGATAACACGTCATTTTTCCGGATGAACGATCAAGTGCCTCTCGTTGTGCCAGAAGTAAATGAAAAAGATCTCGCTTGGCATCATGGCATCATTGCCAATCCCAATTGTTCGACGATTCAGATGGTCATGGCGCTGGAACCAGTTCGGCAAAAGTATGGACTAAATCGGATCGTGGTTTCAACTTATCAAGCTGCTGGTGGGGCCGGTCAATCTGCAATCGATGAGATGAATGCTGAGGCACAGGCTGATTTGAACGGGGAAGAATTCACGCCACAAATTTTACCTGTGAAAGGTGACCAGAAACATTATCCGCTGGCATTTAATCTGTTACCACAAATCGATGTCTTCGAAGATGAAGGCTATACTCACGAAGAATGGAAAATGATTCATGAGACTAAAAAAATCATGTTAGGTGATAAAAATTCACCGGATATTAAAGTGACTGCAACGTGTGTGCGCGTTCCGGTTCCAGTTGGTCATGGTGAATCCGTTTGGTTTGAAGTCGGTACAGATCAACGACCAACAGTTGCACAATTACATGAAGTGATGGCTGATTTTCCTGGCTTAGTTGTGCAAGATGATCCCAGTCAACAACTTTATCCACAACCCAAGACAGCTGAAGGACGTCGCGAAACTTTTGTCGGCCGTGTTCGGCGCGATTTAGAAACACCTGGCGCTTATAATCTCTGGGTAGTTGCCGATAACTTGCTCAAGGGTGCTGCTTGGAATTCTGTTCAGATTGCAGAGCGATTAGTCGCAGACGATTTAGTACGTGTTCCTGAGCATAATGCAGAGTTATTTCTGTAGCTTGTTAAGTAGCTTGGCAGTATAGGTACAGTCCGCTTTAAATAAACGTCTCATTCGTTTGGATTGCGTTAGTTCAGGGAGATCATAGACCCACTTTATGATTTGATGAGAATGATGAAAATAAGTAAAAAATAAGCACAGATCAACCGACTAGGTTGATTTGTGCTTATTTTTTACTTGAACTAATTTGTTTCGTGGCTATATTTTTCAGCGTCTGCCTGGTACGCGGTGATTTCATCGTCGGCAGCTAGTACGAAATGTCCGGGCACAATTTATTTTAGTGTGCGGGGCTTGCCATCGAATTCGATACTGGAATCGTAGTCTTTTCTGCGGCGTGAACGTTCGTACATTGGATCCGGTAGTGGCACCGCTGAGAGCAGGCTCTTCGTGTAAGGATGCAGGGGATGATTGTAAACTTCGTCGGCCGTTGAGAGTTCCATCAAGCGGCCATTATGCATGACGGCAATGCGATCGCTGATATATTTGACCATCGATAAATCATGGGCAATAAATAAATAGGTCAAATTTTGTTCCTGTTGGATCTCGCGCAACAAGTTGACGACTTGTGCTTGAATGGAAACGTCCAATGCCGAAATCGGTTCGTCGGCGATAATAAATCGCGGTTGGACGGCGAGTGCGCGGGCAATCCCGATCCGTTGACGTTGCCCACCAGAAAATTCATGAGGATAACGGGTGGCGTGATCGTGACTTAATCCAACCAGATTGAGTAATTCATTCACACGTGCGTCGCGTTCTTGATCGTTTTTGACCAGGTGATGGACATCGAGCCCTTCGGCGATAATGTCTTTAACTTTCATTCGTGGATTCAACGAAGCATAGGGATCTTGGAAAATCATTTGCATTTCGCGGCGGAATTCAAGCATGTCACGATGTTTGATCTTGCTGATGTCTTTGCCGTTGAACAAAATTTCACCACTAGTTGGTTTGTACAGCCGAATGATACTGCGGCCGGTTGTACTTTTACCTGAACCAGATTCACCGACTAGTCCGAAAGTTTCACCTTCGTAAATATCGAAACTGATATCGTCGATGGCTTTGACTTCGTTTGGCTTGCCAGGGTTGAAATATTGTTTGAGATGTTTCACTTGTACTAATTTTTTACGTGGTTGCGCATCGATCGTCTCGTTATCTTTAGGCATTTTGATCGACCTCCTTGGCTTTGTGACTGCCAATCTGACCACTTGCTAATAATTCTCGGTATTCTGCTTGGCGCTTCTTAATTGCCAGCGGTGGATCGACCTGAGGCGCGTCTGGATGCAATAGCCAAGTTGCGGCGTAGTGAGTGTCAGTCACTTTGAAAAATGGCGGCATCGCTTCGTGATCGATCTCCATGGTATAAGGATTTCGCGGCGCAAAAGCATCACCTGCAGGAGGGTCTAATAAATTGGGGGGTGTCCCTGGAATCGCATATAGCCGTTTAGAGCTCGTATCGAGCGTTGGCATCGAGTTTAACAGTCCCCAGGTATAAGGATGCTTGGGGTCATAGAAAATCTCGTCAACGGTCCCGTATTCGATTATTTTGCCAGCATACATCACGGCAACTCGATCAGCAATTCCGGCGACGACACCTAAGTCATGGGTGATAAAAATAATCGAGGTTCCGATCTTGTGTTGTAAGTCTTTCATCAAGTCGATGATCTGGGCCTGAATCGTTACGTCTAGTGCTGTCGTTGGTTCATCTGCTAATAAAATTTCAGGATAATTGACGATGGCAATGGCGATGACGATCCGTTGACGTTGCCCACCAGAAAATTGGTGGGGATAATCCTTCATGCGATTTTTTGCATTATCGATCCCAACTAATTTCAATACTTCTTCTGCACGGGCCATGGCGTTAGCGTGGTTCATGCTCCCATGAATCAGAAGTGGTTCGGCGACTTGCTTGCCAATTGGCATCGTTGGATCGAGTGAGGTCATCGGATCTTGGAAGATCATCGAAATATCGTTGCCACGAATTTTTTCGATTTCGCGGGGACTCATTTTAAGAATGTCTTGTCCCTTGAAATCAATCTCACCGCCATCAATATGGGCGTTATTGGCTAATAACGCCATGATACTGCGGACGGTTACGGATTTACCGGAACCAGACTCACCAACAATCGCTAAAGTTTCGCCTTTATTCAGGTGAAAACTCACATCACGAATGGCCTGAACTTGGCCGGCGAAGGTTGAAAAATTGATTTTTAAATTTTTAACGTCTAGAATTTTTTCCACGAGTGCTACCTCCTTTCGTTATTCTGATGCTTTTGGATCAAAGGCATCGCGTAAACCATCGGCCAACAAATTGAAGGCAATCATGATAATACTGATGGCAGCAGCAGGATACCACATTTGATAAGGCAAGAACCGGAAAGTTTTCTGACCATCAGATAGCAGCGTCCCAAGTGAGGCGTTTGGTGCGGGGATACCAATGCCGATGAAGCTTAAGAACGCTTCGAAGAAAATTGCGGTTGGAATCGAGAACATCGTTTGAATAATAATTGTTGAGGAAAGATTAGGGATTAAATGTTTGATGGCAATTTTGAAAGACGATTCACCGAGGGTTCGTGCTGCTAAAACATATTCTTGAGATTTCAAGGTCAATGTTTCGGCGCGAACCAATCTGGCCATGGTGATCCAGCCGGTGATCCCCATGGCGACGACGATCGATCCCAGACCAGGTGTGAACAGCAGTAACATTAAAATCACGACAACTAAATTCGGGATCGAGGAAATGATCTCGATGATTCGCTGCATGATCGTATCCGTGCGACCGCCTTTCCAACCAGAAATAATCCCATATGGAATCCCGATCACGAGATCAAATAAAGTTGCTAACATCCCGATCAGTAATGACAAGGCAACACCCTTCATCAGGCGTGAAAATAAATCGCGGCCCAGATAATCAGTGCCTAAAACATAATAGGTACCCTTGGGAACATTAGCCTGGGCATATTTGTCGACGATTTCGCCACCAACGCTAGCCTTACCGGTGAATCCGGGAATCCCATTGGCAATTTTTGGCGGTAAGTTTGCGTAGGCTACGTGTTGGGCGTTAGGATCACTGGGCGTCCACCAGATCGAAATGATCGAGATCATAATGATGATCACCAATAACCAAAGTGAGATGATGGCGGCTTTATTTTTTTTCAAGCGGCGAATCGCATCTTGCAGGAAGGTTAGGGATGGTGCGGAAATCTTTTCTTGTTCATCAACGTCGTTGGCGCCGACTTTATTGAAACTATTCTTGTTAAGTTTAATCTGATTTGTTTGCTCAGCCATTAGTTCGAACCCTCGCTTCCGCTCAGTCTAATTCGTGGATCGATCAAGCCGTAAAGAATATCGACGATCAAAATCACGACGACTAACATAAATGAGTAGAGCAATGTTAACCCCATAATTGTGGGGTAGTCGTTAGTGGTGATCGATTTGACGAATTGATCGCCGATCCCAGGAATGGAGAAAATATTTTCGACGACCATCGAGCCGACCATTAAATCGACTGCCATTGGGCCAATGATCGTGACTACAGGGATCAATGAATTCCGTAACGCATGTTTAGCAACGGTCTGCCAAGGTGTATTCCCCTTCGCGCGTGCGAGTTCAATGTAGTCGGAGTTTAAAACGTCGACCATTTCCGTGCGCATGAATCGTGCAGTCGTGGCTAAAGGTGCCATGGCAAGCGCAATCGTCGGTAGGATACTGGACGAGAAACCTTCCCATAAGGCAATTGGAAAAATTCGCAGTTTGAATGCCAAGAAGAACTGTAGTAAAACTGCAAAAACGAAGTTAGGAATTGAGCGGCCGATGATCGCAAAGAAAGTTGCGACTGTGTCGACCCAAGTATTTTTGCGGATGGCCGCAATTGCACCTAGCAAAATTCCTAATAAAGTTCCGAGAATAATTGCCTGTACACCGATTTGCATTGAGGGGCCGATGCGGCTAGCAATCAAATAAGAAACGGGCTGATTATTAAATTGAAATGAAGTACCGAAATCACCGTGCAACAGCCCGACAAGATAAATCCAATATTGCTGGTATGCCGGTTTATCTAAACCATATTGATGATTCATGATATTGATTTGTTCCGTCGTCATTTTAGCCTGGTTGGCATAAGGCGAGCCAGGCATTAATTTCATCAAGAAGAAAGTTGCTGTGGCGATGATAAACATTGTCAGTACCATGTACCCAACACGCTTGAGAATATATTTTCCCATTTTTTTTACACTTCCTCGTTTAAATTGGGACGCTGGAAATTATTTGGCAATATAGGTGTGAACGAAATTATACTGATTCGAAGGCGAGTAGGCTAACCCTTTAACCTTGGCGTTAATCAAGTGAGCTTCAGCGCGTTGATAAATCGGGATGACGCCTTGATCATCCGTGAGAATTTCTTGTGCCTGCAATAAATCATTAAATCTTGCTTGTGGGTTCGTGGCGTGCGTCGTCTTGCTGGCTTGAATCAGTTGATCATATTTGGTGTTTGACCAGCCCCCGTTATTTTGGCTATTGTTGCTAGTGAAGAGGTCGAGATAAGTGATCGGGTCTGGAAAATCAGCACCCCATGCACTCATCACGAGATCGAAGTCACCGGCTTGCGAGCGAGTTAAGCGAGTTTTGAAGGGTAAGCTGGTAATCTTTATTTTTAATCCAGGCAGGATCGATTCTAATTGGCTTTGGAAATATTCTGCAGACTTTTTGGCGTTTTCGGAATCGTCCGTCATGAATTCAACGTTTAAGTTGCTGATGCCGACTTCTTTGAGCCCTTGTTGCCAGAGTTGCTTGGCCTCTTTCTTGCTGAAGTTGGTGGCATACTTCGTATCTTTAGCCGCTGCCTCAGAAAAATCTGTGTCATCTGGCATCTTGGCTAGATTCTCGGGAGTCACGTTTCTCGCGGGAATCGAAGAGTTACCTAAAACTTGTTCAACATATTCCTTGCGATTGATGGCTTTTGAAAGTGCTAAGCGAATATTTTTATTTTTAAAGGCTGGAATTTTCTTTTCGTTTAATTCCAAGTAGAAAACGGAAGACTGTGGTCGTGGTGTGAACGAGGGATCATTCTTCATTTGTCGCGCCGCCTCGCCACTAAGTACGGCGTCATCCAGGCCATTACTTTCGAATAAATTCAGGGCGGTGGATGGTTCTTTGATAACTTGAACTTTAATTTTATTTAATCTAACTTCTTGATTGTTCCAGTAGAATTTATTTTTAACTTCTGTCCAACTATTATTTGTGCCCGTCCAGTCGGTCAGCTTGAATGGGCCATTATAGACTAACTTTTTGGCAGTCGTTCCATATTCACTGCCATATTTTTTAACGATTTTTTCGTTCTGGGGGAAGAAAACCGGATTGGTCAACATGGTCGCAAAATACGGAATGGCGTGATCGAGCTCAACTTGCAAAGTGTGCGCGTTGATGGCCTTGACGGCTAATTTAGTTGGTTTCATTTTGCCATTCATAATTGCCGTAGCATTTTTAATACCGGCAAATAAATAAGCATATTGCGATTTTGTCGCTGGATCAACGGCGCGTTGCCAGGCAAAAACAAAATCTTTTGCCGTCACGTCATCACCGTTGCTCCATTTAGCATTTTTGCGCAGCGTATAAGTATAGATTTTACCACCATTGCTTGGATTGGCTATTTTAGTCGCGATAGCGGGCTGCAACTCCGAACCGTTGTAACGATACAAACCGTCCATCGTATCGACGAGAGCCTGCCCAGAAATCGCATCAGTGACCGTTGCAGAATCCATACTGCCGATCACATCGCCCTCCATGCGCGTCAACACCTGATCCTTGCTGCTGTTAGTCGTCGACTGATCGCCGCGACAACCTGCCAAAAAGAACAAGGAAGCAAGAGAAACTAAGCCCGCCTTCCCAAAACTAGAAAACTTCATGTAAAACATCCTCCTAAAAACAAGTTGTGAGCTACCACGGTTGAAATTGAGCATCAAATGTATTAATCACTTTGATTTGGTTTTAAATCAAACTGATTAATCAGTTGAGCGGAAATTTCAGTGGGAGCGAACACAATTCAAAACAAGTTGTGAGCTGCCACAGTTTGAAATCAAGCATCAAATGTCGCGGCCACAATTAAAATCACTCATTTAAAATTTTACCCGTTTGCCCAGAGTTTGTAAAATTGAAGTGATTTTTATTGAAGTCGTTATTTTAAAGAGTATTCATTTATTGCTGAATTAAATTTCACAGCAAATCACACAAGCGCTCGGCTAAAAATATGTATAAATATAGCCTATGTCGTCTTTAAGCGCGCAGAACTAACGCTACCAACCAAATGAGCAGTTGATTCCAGTTCAACGCGATCCCAACTAACAAGCTACAAAAAAACCAACAGACGGGCATCTGTTGGCTTGGAGGAAGAATAAAAATGTGATTCAAATTAAAGCGGGCACTTCAATTTGAATGTTTCAACAATAGCGGGCACTACTGTTGATTTAAGGGGTTCATTTTAAAAGGGAGGAATAAAATGAAGAAAATTAGCAATTATTTTGGATTGGAGCAGTCATACCTAGAAAGCAGTTTTACGAAGCAAGTACGAATGAATCGGGCAAATCCGTTCGTATTTGTTTCCCGCTTTCTATATTGATAACTATACAGCTGGGGTATGAAAGAAGTGTGCGACAAAATTGAGTCTTCCTTGATAAATTTGTGACGAAAATGTGACGATGGCCTTATTTTCCCGATACAAAAACAGATCAGCGTGAAAAACTGCTGTTCTGTTAGCGCGCATCAAATTCAATTAAACTGCGCAAACTGTATAACGTTGCTGTTGATGTTCGGGTCCTTCAATCTCATCGAGCATGGCGATCGCATAATCAGCCATACTGATTTCACTCTTACCATATTTATCGAGCATCAATTGTTCTTGCCCAACTTTATATTTACCAGTCCGTGAACCATTAACTAAAAAGTCGGCAGAAGGACTCAGGTAAGTCCAGCGCACATCTTTAGATTCGCGCAGATAATCCAAGGCCTTACCCATATTGATCGAAGTTGGTTTGAACGCATCCGGAAATGCATCCGTATCATACATATGTGTGGTGAGTTTGTCATCCACATATAAACTACCGGCGCCACCAACAACTAGCAAGCGAACGGAAGTATCCTTCAAAATCTCGATTAAATGTTTCATCGCCTTAACGTGCTGCACTTCTTCGCCTTCAGGAGCGTTGTACGCACTGATCAGAACGTCGAAGTCCTTCACATCTTCGTTGGTTAGAACGAAGATATCTTTATTTAAGAAAGTTAAATTTGATTCTCTGATTGTTTTAGGGACGTGACGGACGATCCCGATAACTTCGTGCCCACGCTTAAGGGCTTCTGCTGTCAAAAATGAGCCAACATGACCAGTTGCACCAATTATTCCAATTTTCATTATTAATTAATCTCCTTTGAGGGTAGGATATGCAAAATGTAATTTAAAACCATGATTGACAGCGGTTTCAAACTAACTTAATCATAGGCGATTTCTCTTTTTTTTACAAGTAATATCTTAGTTTACCGCCATAAATTATTTCTAGGTTTTTGCAAAAAGTTCGTCGATCGAGTTGCAACCGCGAAAAGACAAGCCTATGATTATTTCAAGCAAATAAACCGGAGGCAATTATGGAACATCAACCAGAAACTGCCATGTTTTTGAACATGGTCATGATCGAAAAAGGGGAACAAGTCCTCGTTGAAAATCGGCGCAAGCAAGATTGGCCAGGGATCACATTTCCAGGCGGTCATGTTGAATCGCATGAATCCTTCGTCGATTCTGCGGTGCGAGAAATCCGTGAAGAGACTGGCTTAAAAATTGCCCATTTGAAACTAGCCGGGATGGCCCAATACAACGACATCACTGCCGATAATGTTTATTTCAGGCGGGTGATTTATTTCTATCGGACGAATGACTTCAGTGGTGAATTAAAAGCCAGTCGTGAGGGTGAAGTTTATTGGTTAGATAAAACCAAGTTGGCAGACCAAAAACTTTCAGGATCCATGGCGGACTTTTTACCTGTCATCCAGAATCCAGAGCTGTCGGAAGTTTTCTATCTTGGAGACGGCGACGATTATCAAACCTTTTTCAAATAAATACTTTGGAGATTGACCGAGATCAATTTTCCAATACAAAAAATGTGCTAAAACTTATTCTATTGTCGAATAAGCTTGGGCACATTTTTTTAATGGTCGTCTTCGATCAAAAATCCTTGTTGATGAAGGATCGTTAGGAGTTGCGCGCGTTTTTCTGGCACGTTAAGCAGACTGCGTTTCACTTGATTCGTGAACGTATCGACCCGCCGATTGGCTTCGCGCAGATCATAATAGTCGTGCACTTCAGCGTCGTAAGCCTTTAATTGGGGCACGATGGGTTCAGGCAATTGATAGCCATTCTCGAAATGCATGAATTTTTTCGGCAGACGGGGTTTGTATTGCGGCTCCTGGTCAGGATAGCCGATTGCTAGACCGAGAACTGGAAAAGTTAGCTCCGGCAAATGTAAGAGGTCGATTATTTGTTGCGCGTCATTTAAAATGCTACCCAACACAACGGCGCCTAATCCCATGCTCTCTGCGGCAACCACGGTGTTTTGCACGGCTAAGGTTGCATCCGCCAGAGCGGCGAGAAACTTGTTGGCACCCCCGACTTTATTTTCAGGCTGATTCATTTCGGCACCGATTATGGCGTTGCGGTGTTGATCCGCGATGAAAATAAATAGGTGTCCATTATTAGCAACATAGGGTTGTTTAGAAATCTGGGCAATCGCAGTTTTTAATTGCGGGTCGGTAATACTGATGACGCTGAAAGCTTGTAGGAATTCCGAAGTGGCGGTGTGGCGGGCGACGTCGACTAAAGTGTCGATGGTTGTGGCGGGAATTTCCTGGGTGGTAAAGGCGCGAATGGTGCGGTGGTGTAATTGACGATCGATTTCTGCGTTCATAATATATCGTGACTCCTTTTTGACTGAATACTTCAAGTATACGCCATTGATAAAAAGTAAGTTAGAAAAAGTTTGGAGCGAGTGTATTAGTCTACCTTCGGCAGAAGTTGCTCCAGAAAATAGTGGGAAGTTGCTGTGGAGACGGCTACAGGATTTCCAAAAACCGGAAATTCTTCCGCCTAAAATGTGAGCCCCGGAAAACCGCCGGATCTCACATTTTCTCTTTCTGTAAACTCACAAAAACCGTTCGTTAACAGAAATACCACTGCAATCCCACTATTTTCTTCCGCAACTTCTGCCTAAACTTATTTCGTTTAGGCTAGGATTGGAATAACAGGGTCCTCAAGCTTGATTGACATTGTTGCCTTTACTCAGAATAGTTCTTCAATAAAGTTTGAGTGATAATCCAGTCTGTATTTCGTCTTCTACAAAAAATAGTTGCGGTACAAATCAGTCGCACAGGACTAGACGTTGGCTAGAGCCAGCACAATAAAGCCGCCGAGATGAGTCAGAACGCGGAAGAAAAAGTTGCGACTCGCAGTGAAATTGTTCTTGCGGGACCAAATTATTTATCAAACAGTCTCGGATGAGTTGACCAATAATTCAGTTACCACTTAAACCCAGGTCCCGCTAGAACAAGGGTGATCTTCAAGACTTTTGTGGGCTTCAAAAGGCTTGAAGTCATCCCCACAGCGAGTCGCAACTATTTTCTGGAGCGTTCTGACGGAACCAAACTAAATCCTACCTCCTGCAAACAAAGCCTTCATGAATCGGTCAGTCATTATTCCACCACAAATTCCAAAAGAACCAAACGAAAAAATTTTCGTAGAAAAATAAAAATATTTCAAATATTTTTCAATAATCTACAACTTGTAGATTGACAACTGCAATTGGTAGGTATATTATTTGTAAATGTAAATTAACTAGGGGAGGAAAACATGATGACCCAACGACGCATTTTAGATAAGAACAAGGTTGCGGATGCCGCTCGCGAAATTGTTAAAGAATCGGGCATGCCGGCGTTAACTTTCGGGAATCTTGCCAAAAGGTTAGGCATTAAATCGCAGTCCGTTTATAATTACTTCCATAATTCCGACGAACTCTTAGAATATTTAGGCGCAGATTTGATGCATTGTTTATATGATGAGTTGACTGCGGGGTTGATCGGACTTTCAGGCCGTGAAGCTTTGTTGAAATACGGTGAAATTGCGCATCAATTCTTTCTGAAACAAGGAAAGCTAGTCAGCACCATTCACACCGTGCAAAATTATCCGAAAGATTCTGATTTCGTTCAGGCGATGGAACAAGTTTTACAAATCATTTCGCAGATCATCGATGGTCAAAAGAATATCAAGATCGACCGGATTGCTTTTTTACAAGCGTTCATTAGTCAGGTCCTTGGTTTCACCTTGGTGGAATCGATGGGGTTGTTTGATACTTACGATGTGCCCCACAACACGGAGAGTTTCCGTAAGACATTAGAAATTACGACAGATGCATTCGTTTAAAAAAACTGATTCATTTATTTTTGGGATTAAGGGAGATATCAAGTTATGCAGAAATTTTTTAAGAATCATTACGGTGCACTGATCGGTTGGGTAATCGCCGTGATCGCGGCCGTGGTCATGTTGCCAAATATTACAGATTTAGTTCATGATAAAGGGCAAATCGCATTACCAAGCAATGTTGAGAGTAAGGTTGCCGATCTTTTCCAAGATGATTGGGGACGCGGTCAAGGTAACACGCGGCAAATTGTGGCTATTTTCAATAATGGCGATAAGAAATTAACCGCGACACAAAAAGCACAGATCGAACAAACAATCAGTGATCTGCGCGCGGATAAGAAAAAATATGGCATTAAATCAGTGCTTGCGCCTAACGATAACGCTGAAACGAAAGCACAACTTGTTTCCAAGGATAAGTCGACGCAGCTCGTTCAGTTATTGGTCGATAAAGATCATGACGATGGTTCCGTCACTGAAATTAATGACGAATTGACCAAGGCAGTCAAGACTTCTGGTGTCAAAACTTATGTTACTGGCGCGGATATTTTAAATAACGAATTTGATTTGAAGACACAACGTGGGATTCAAAAGACAGAAGTGATTGCCGCAATATTCATCTTCATTGTCTTGATCATTGTTTTCAAATCACCAGTGGTTCCAGTTATTTCTTTACTCACTGTCGGTGTTTCATTGATTACGTCATTGAGTATTGTCACCAATTTAGTTGATAAGTTTAATTTCCCATTCTCGAACTTCACGCAGGTTTTCATGGTCGTCGTGTTATTCGGTATCGGGACAGATTACAACATTCTACTTTATGATCAGTTCAAAGAAGAGTTGAGCCAGGGACTTTCCAATTGGGAAGCGACCCACCGAGCACAACGTAAGGCTGGAAAAACGATCCTTTATTCTGGCTCGTCGATTTTGATTGGCTTTACCGTTTTGGGATTGGCTAAATTTTCAATCTATCAGTCAGCCGTCGGTGTGGCCATTGGGGTCGTTGTTTTACTCGCGGTTCTCTTAACCTTAAACCCATTCTTCATGAGTCTATTAGGCAAGAAAATGTTTTGGCCATCTAAGAATTTCGACGGTCATTCATCGAGCAAAATGTGGCATGGCCTTTCTGCCCAAAGTGTTTTACATCCATTAATTGCTTTAGGCGTGGTTTTAATTGCCACATTGCCATTTGTCTTCACCTATAGCAATAACTTGAATTATGATAACTTGCAAGAATTAGGCGATGATGTTGCGGCTAAACGTGGATTCGAAGTCGTCGAAGATCATTTTTCAAAAGGGACTGCAGAACCCACTACAATCTACATTCGTAGTGATAAAACGCTCGATAATGAAGCCGACTTGAAAGCTATCGACCAATTAACACAAGCGTTGCAAGATGTTGACGGTGTTAAAACTGTTGCGTCTGTCACCGAACCTGGTGGTACTAAGATCAAGAAACTTTATGTCAAAGATCAAATGAGCACCGTTACGAGCGGCATGAAGGATGCTAGCAAAGGAATCAAAACTATCAATTCTGGTTTGACCGAGGCTAACGATAAACTGGCTGCTAGCAACATGGCTGGTGGCTTGAATGATGTTCAAAGATTGGTTGCTGGAACGAATCAACTCGTTTCAGGTAGCCAAGCGTTGCAAGATGGCACGAGCAAATTATCTGCCGGTGCCAGCACCTTGAATTCTGGCATCAGTCAATATACGAGTGCCGTTGGCCAATTAAACAACGGGACTTCACAACTTGCCGGTAATTCTGGTAAAATCACCTACGGTATTAGTACGTTAGTGAGCCAAAGTCAACAATTGCCACTGGCAGTCGCTGGATTGGATGCTTACAACACAGGTATCAATAACGGCGTGACTCAGATCAACCAGCAGTTAGCTTCTAAATCGGCAGACTTGAAAGATTTGGCTGAAATGGGCGAAAAAGTTCAGGGTCTTTCTAAAGAAACTGCAGCTATGAAAGCACAAATCAAAGAGCTTGCTGGCATGAAGGATCAATTAGCAAGCATGTCACGATTACTAACGCTTGTTTCCCAGAACCGTTCTAAAATGGAAGATCTTTTAGCACAAGCCAAGAGTTTATCAGCGACTAAGAAAGCCTTAGAGACTGCATTAGGAACTGTTGGGACAAACGACGGCAAGACTTTGATAGCCAATGCTGCGATTAAGTCCAATGCTAATACAATCATCAGTGATGCATCATCAGAAAAATCAGTCGCGGCAGCAACGGCAATTTTGAAGTCTGTAGATAAATCTGACGATAATGCCAATGCAAATATTCAAACGTTAGGAAAATTGAAGACGCAAATGTCAGGCTTGACAATTGACACGACTGATTTCGAAACGATCGTTAATTTATTACCTTCTGATGCAAGCATTAAAGAAATTCAAACGCAATTGGGTCAGGTTAATTCAATGATCACGAGTGCCAATTCATTACTTGATCAAGCCGACAGCTTAACGGCCCAAGCTTCTAAGTTAGGTGAATTGTCAACATCCATGACACAATTGACGCAAGGCTTAGCACAATTGCAGTCTGCGTCGAATCAAGCGGCCTCTGTGGCATCGCAATTGAATAGTGGTGTCAATGGTAGTGGCGTTGATACAACCAGCCAGAAGACGATTGAAGCCACAATTGGCAACTCGACAATGTTGAGTCAATTGAATCAATTGTCTGCAGGCATGCAAACTTATATCAACGGTGTGAACCAAGTTGCTGCTGGGACAAGTCAATTGAATGCTAATTCGAGTGCATTAAAGAGTGGGTCGAGTCAATTAGCTAGTGGCACGACACAGCTAAATGGACAGATCCCAACATTGACGAAGGGCTTAGTCCAAGTTCGTGATGGTCAACAAACCATGTACACGACATTGCAAAGTACAGTTGAACAAATGAGTACTTTACAAAGTGGTTTAGGTGACGCGTCTGATGGCTTGACGACAATCAATAACGGTGTTAAATCCGCTAATAGTTATTTAACTGGTTTGCAAAAATCAGCCGCAGGAACCTCTTTCTATATTCCTAAGAATCAGATCCATGGCAAAGAATTTGCGCCAGCGATCAAGAGTTATATGTCTGAAGACAAAAAGATCACGAAATTAACGATCGTTTTGGATCAGAATCCTAGCTCGACCAAAGCAATGAAGAAAGTTCGCCAATTGACTTCACAAACGAAGAATAATATTAAGGGGACTGCCCTGAATGGCGATAAAGTTGCAACCGGTGGTCAAACTTCGCAAATCGCCGATATTCAGCAACTCGCAAGTTCTGACTTTAGCCGGACGGCCGTGATTATGGTCATTGGTATTGGCTTAGCGTTGATGTTTGTAACGCGCTCGATCCTACAACCGTTATTCATTATTGGCACGTTGTTACTTTCTTACTTCACGTCATTGTCGTTGACGCGTTGGATCAGTGCCACATTCTTGGGTCATTCGATGTTGACTTGGAATACACCATTCTTCACGTTCATCATGATCTTTGCCTTAGGCGTTGATTACAGTATCTTCTTGATGATGAAGTATCGTGAACTCGGTGATGAGATTCCGAGCCCGAGTGCAAGAATTGTGGAAGCTTCTGGTGTCATTGGTGCCGTTGTTATCTCTGCGGCGATCATTTTAAGTGGGACTTTCGCCGCTTTGATGCCTTCTGGTGTCTTGACTTTGATTCAGGTTGCTTTAGGTGTCATCATTGGTCTGGTGATTCTGGTGATTATTTTGCCGATCATTTTACCTGCTGCGATTCGTCTGACGTATGATCATGGTCAGTCAACGGACAATCCAGCCCATGCTTCTAAAAAAATCTAATTGATTTGAAAAACTGTTCCGGATAGCTTGCTATCCTGGAGCAGTTTTTTGGTTTGTGGTGGTTGTGGATAAGGGCAGCTTGAATTTGCTGCAGAGAATGAACAGCTCACTTGTGGGGACGGCTGCATGATTTTGGAAGTGCGGAATATTTTATCTGAATTTGAATGGCTTAAAATTATGGTTGTGCGTAATGGCAGTTTGAATTTGCTGCAGAGAATGAACAGCCCACTCGTGGGGACGGCTCCAGGATTTTGGAAGCCCGTCAAAATTCTTCCGCCTAAATTTGGAGCTCTTGCAAAACCGGCAAGATCTCCGAATTTCCCATGGTCTAAGCGACGATGGATCTGTCGCTAAGAGCATTATCACAGTGTGCTGTTCATTCTCTTCCGCAAATTCTGTGGTTCATTCTAGTGAGCAGAGTTGGATTCTGAACCGGGCTTTCTACCTTACGAATCTTTTCTGAGCAACGTAAATATTTAGTGGAAAAATATCCAACGTGATTATATTTCCCACAACAAAGCAATCGACGTGGGATTCAAATCATTTCCACAAACCCAGTTCTTCCGAGTTCACCACTAAACTAATTCCAGTTTAGGTCGCGGCTGTGTGGGGCAAGTGACGACACTGTGAAACTGCTGTTGCGACAGGTCCATCGTCGCTTACAGCAGGGGCGTATTTCGAGCTTTTTCTCAGGAGCCGTACCTGCGACTGAGAAAAAGCTCGAAATCGAGGTGGAAGACTTTTCCCAGAGTGTGGCGCAACATGGGTTGAAATCAACAGCTAAGACGTCAAGACACAAGAATTGATTTTTATTCTTCGTGGCTTGATCTCTTAGATGCTGATTTCAATGTTGCAGAACACGTTTCGGGGAAAGTCTGGAACCGTCCCCACAGTAGTCCGTCACTTGCCCCACACAGCCGCGACCGAAGGTAGAACGCATTTTTACGAGCAAAAAAAATATCCCCAGGATCACATCAGATCCTAGGGATATTTTTTTAAGAACTATTTATTTATCAGGTTGATCAGCCTGGTCGTGATCAGTAGGATCGACTAAATCTTCGGGATGCAAAATAATATCATCCTGTTTGTCCGGTGTGGGTGTGGATTCAGCTTGCAACTTCGGCACATCACGCAAGTTGATCACAGGATAAGTGCGGTTGCTGGACTCATCATAAACTTCAGTTGGGCCCTTATGACTTGCAAAAACCTTCAACTGAAAGCCATAATGATCGAGAAATACGAGTTGCTCTTCATCAAGTCCAATAATTCGTCCAGGCAATTCGCGATGATCGATCATAATGGAAAAATCTGAGCCAATGGTCATATCATGCTTTTGATTGGTCTTGGGATCGATGAACGCCCAATCACCAGAATAGCGAAGTGCTAAATCTGGTTGCCGTTTTTTTTGTTGTTTTCGGTGTCTTGTATGGGTCAAGAATCGACTCATTTGGTTAATGCCATGGATGCCGGCAGCATAAATATCAGAAACTCGCATTTTGATCTCCTTTACTACCTCTCATCATATCATCTGTTATTAATTTTTGGTATTAAAAACAATGAAATCTTGATAGCATTTTTGTTACAATAGGGTGACAAGCAAATTAAAATGGCTATCGTGTTATTTAATTGAGAATCTTTCTAGAAAATCTGCACCAAGAAAACGAGGTAATTCGAAATGACGAATGTGGGAACAATTGGAACGAGTGGGATCACCAAGACTTTTTTACAAGCATGTATTGCCAGTCGCGCATTCAAGATCACACAGGTTTATTCACGCACGAAGGCTAAGGCGCAACAATATATCGATGAGCTGTTTATTCCCGATGCACAGGCTGCCGACAATTTAGAAACGATGCTGTCGTCCGCTAATGTCGATGTGGTTTATGTGGCCTCTCCTAACAGCCTGCATTTTCAACATGTTAAGGCAGCATTAGAACATGGAAAAAGTGTTATTGTCGAGAAGCCGGCTTTTGTGACGCCGAAAGAATATCAAGCAATCGACGCAATTTTGCAACAAAATCCAGATTTACATGTGCTCGAGGGTGCGCGCCACTTATACGATGCTAATTATTTGGCTGCTAAGGCGCAAGTTCGCTCTTATGATCAAATTACGGGCGCGACTTTTGCTTATATGAAGTATTCGAGTCGTTACGACGCTTTTAAGGCCGGTGAGAATCCTAATATTTTTTCGCCCAAATTTGCTGGGGGTGCCTTGTATGATTTAGGGGTCTACTTAGTTTATGCGGCGGTCGATTGGTTTGGTGTGCCTAAACAGGCTAGCTATCACGCGACTAAGGCAGAAAACGGCATTGATTTACACGGCTTAGCACGTTTGCATTATGATGATTTCGATGCGGCGTTGATTTTTGGTAAGGATCAACAATCCTTCTTGCCTAGTGAAGTTTACGCGCATACGCAGACTTTGTGGCTCGACAATATCGGCATGCCTACCAAGGTTCGCGCTTATGATGGGCCGGCTGTTTTCCAAGATTTAAGCAAGCACACGGCGGAAAATCCGTTGGTCGATGAAGTTAACGCGTTTAGCTTGATGTTTACCAATCGCGACGACGCGCAATTCAAACACTATTGGCAGCTGACTGGTCAAGTCAATCAAGTCTTAGATCAATTGCGTGCCAGTGCAGATATTCAATTTGAAAGTGGTCAAAATTAATGGAAGCAACTTATGAAGCACCCGCAGCACCGTTTTTGCCGATCTGGCAGCGGTCTGGATTTACCAAGCCGTCACCAATTCAGCAGCAAGTTTATTGGCCATTGAAAAAAGGCGGCCCCGTTTTAGGCTTAGCGGCAACAGGAACGGGGAAAACTTTAGCGTTTGGCTTGCCATTGCTAGAAACATTACAACCTGGCCAACAATTGCAATTATTGATTCTAGAACCGAGCGCCGAATTGGTGATGCAGGTCCGCAATGTGCTCCGTCAATATGCGCAAGTGATCGATTTGAAAATCCAAGGTATCGTCGGTAAAGCAAATCCGAAGCGACAGCAAGAACAATTGAAAGAACATCCTGAAATTTTAGTGGCAACACCGGGTCGATTATTGGAATTGATCCAACAAAGGCAGATCAAAGTTAACCTCGTGGAAACAATCGTGGTCGATGAAGCCGATTCACAATTGGATCCGGAACATTTGGACGCCACCCGCGAAGTGATTGCCAGTTTACCCGCGGATGTACAAACAGTGCTGATGTCTGCAACTGAACAGCCGATTTTCGAAGAATTATCTAAGTGGTTTGGATATGAATTCGAGCGCTTCGACACCCGCGAATCTGATCGTCTGCAACAAAAAATCAAACATGAATTTTTAGTTGTCGGTAATCATCAGAAGGCAGAAATGCTGAAACGGCTGCAACGTGGGCCGATTTCTGGCAAGAATGCCCTGGTCTTCGTTAAAAATTTAGGCAGCGCACGCACGTTGTACAAGACGCTGAGTTTCTTGAATTTGCGCGTTGGCTTACTATTAGGCGATGAATCGAGTCAGAAACGGCAACAGATCATGCAGCAATTCCGTCAGGGGAAATTGACCTATCTGATCACGACCGAATTAGCGGCACGTGGGTTAGATTTTGCGGAATTGCAGTTCGTTGTGAATTACGATCTGCCGCAAACGCTGATCAGTTACACGCATCGCGCCGGGCGTACGGGACGCATGTTTCGTGAGGGAACGGTTTTAAACCTCGGAAATGAGCATGATCGTCGTAATTTACAGAAAATAGTTTCTGCGCAATTTGAATTAAAGACGGTTTACTTCATCGAACACAAGTTGCAAACCGAACGTCCCAAAGAAATTCATCACGAAGAAGCGTCTGAAGAAGCTACGGTTGAGAAACCGATCGTTGCTGAACCGATCACGCCAGCAAAACGTAAAACGCATAAAAAAAATCGCCTGAGAAATCAGAAGAACAAGGGTAAACACCAAAATAAGTAGTATTTACGCGTGATTCTGATTACGGATCGGCATAAAAATATTTTTAATATAGTCAAAAATAACGTCATCGTTGATTGTGCGATCTGCATAATCAACGATGATTTTTGTTTATTCAAGAGTAAAACCAAATCGCGAGAATAGCGCATTCTATAAACATATCTGTGATTCATTATGATTTGAAATGAGCAAATAGAAATGAAAGAAATGATGTGTTTTTCAGAAAACACTGTTCACGTTTTCATCCGCGTGAAAATAGGTATTTTTTTTGTTGACAATAAGTACGTGTTATATCTATAATTGATTCGTGGTCTAGAGCAATAGCTAAAAAAATGACAAATTATCTTGTTGTGAATTGGTCTTTGTGCTAGACTATATGTATGTGATGAAGCGGTTTCATCACGACTGCTTTTTGCAGTTTTATGCAATTATTCTTTAGTTTCATCATTTCATAAACGGAAGGAGGCTATATTTTGGACGAAGACGAGAACTTACAGGCAATCATGGGATTGATCGTTAATGGCGGCAATGCAAAGAGCAGCTCAATGGAAGCAATCTATGCTGCCAAAAAAGGTGATTTTGCAGGTGCAGAGGCTAAGCTGAAAGAAGCTGACGCGTCATTATCAGAAGCACATAATTCTCAGACTGGCATGTTGACCAAAGAAGCTGGCGGCGAACATGTACAAGTGACATTATTAATGGTGCACTCACAAGATCATTTGATGAACGCGATCACTTTCCGTGATTTGGCTGGCGAAATTGTTGATCTTTACAAGAGATTAGCAGACAAAGCGTAATTCTTTGGAGGAATTACGCGCAGTACTACCATTCTGTTACATGGGTTAGCTTTATATTTGGAGGTTAAATAATATGCAAGGACTTATGAATTGGCTTGGGAAATCTCTTGTGCCAATCGCTAGTAAGATCGGTTCAATTCCTTGGTTAGTTGCATTGCGTGATGGTTTCATCTCGACAATGCCTATCACGATGGCCGGATCTTTAGCAACATTGATTAACGCATTGTTAGTAACATTCCCAACTGAATGGAAATGGATGGGCTTCGTTAATTCCGGTTTTGTTCAAGGCGTTGTTGCTATCGACGGTATCGTTTCAACAGGTTCACTTTCTATCTTCGCTGTCTTCTTTGCAGCTATGTGGGGCTACCATTTAGCTAAGAACTACAACGTTGATGGTTTATCAGGTTCGTTGGTATCATTGGCTGCATTATTAATGAGTACAAACAATACCACGACACTTGCTTTAGCTGATAAATTACCAAAAGCTGCTGTTAAAGCATTTACAAATGCTGGCGCAACTGCTTCAGAAAGCAGCATCACTTTAAACAGTGCATTTTCTGTTGGTAACTTAGGTTCATCTGCATTGTTCTCTGCTATGATTTTCGGCGCTATTGCCGTTGTTGTTTATATCTTTTTAATGAAGAAAGACATCACAATCAAGATGCCTGATACAGTTCCACCTGCAGTATCTAAAGCATTTACTGCCTTGATCCCTGGTATCGCGGCATTATATGTTGTTGCTATCATCAACTGGGCATTTACTAAAGGTACTGGTCAATTCTTCGGTGATTGGTTATCTGAGACAATCCAAGCACCATTACTTCACGCTGGTCAATCAGCAGGTATGGTTCTCTTGGTTGCACTCTTAGTTCAAGTATTCTGGTTCTTCGGTATTCATGGTCCTAACGTTTTAGCCCCTGTCTTGGAATCAATCTGGGGTACATCACAGCTTGCTAACATCACTGCCTTCGAGAAACATGCTGCATTACCATACAAATGGGTTCGTGGTTCATTCGATGCTTACGCATGGTTTGGTGGTTCAGGTGGTACGATTGTTTTACTTCTTGCCATCTTAATCTTCTCAAAACGTGCTGATGAACAAGCAGTTGCGAAGTTAGCCTTTGCACCTGGTATCTTCAACATTAACGAGCCTGTTATGTTTGGTCTTCCAATCGTATTGAATGCGATTTACTTTGCACCATTCATCATCGCTCCAGTTTTGAACACAGCTATTGCTTACTTTGTAACGATGGCTGGCTGGGTTGGACCAGTTAAGGTTGCGGTTCCTTGGATCACACCTCCTGTTCTGAACGCCTTCATGGCTACTCTTGATTGGCGTGCAGCTGTGTTAGCTTTAGTTAACATGGTCATTGCATTCTTTATCTGGGTACCATTCGTTCAAATGTCCAATCGTGTTGCTGCTAAGGAACAAGCTGCTGCTTAATCAGCAATTGTTTCCGCAACATTAAATTTTAAAATAAAGTAGGCCATCGGTTGCTTTTCATGTGACTGGTGGCTTATTCTATATAATGTATGAGTCAATTTTATCTATAAAGGAGTATGTGAATATGATTTTTTTAAACGCACCAATTATGCAAGACAAGATTATTGAGTTCGTCAATGGTTACACTGAAAATGGGTTGACTTTCAAATTGAAGAGTCAAAAAGGAATGAAATTGGTTTTTGAGACGAACGCAGAAGATTTAGAAGCTGCTGCTAAGTTGGTTAAGAATGCCATCCATGCCCAATCTTGGGGCGCCGTTCTTTATTTCCAAGCTGGAGTTGAAAAGTAATGACAACAAACGGTCTTTTTCTCATGGCTGTTGGGTTTTACATTATCATGATGAGTGGTCACAACCAAAAGGCTGGCGTTGGTCTCGATATTCCCTTGTTAACACTTGGTGTGTTTTTTGTCGGTCTCGGATTTTATTTCTTCCGGCGGGGCAAGAAGCGCGACAAGGCTAAGAAGGCGGACTCAGATCAATCAACAGATACGGTTGCGCCTAAACAAGTAAGCACAAAGAAAGGAACCAAAAAGTGAAAATTCAACAAGTTTTGAATATTCCTGCTAGTTTTTTCTATCATAAGGTGATCGATTCTGTCCTGTATGATATCAAGGCACAAACTGGCGAGACACCGACCGAAGAACAGTTGGCGGATTATTCTTACGTCAAGCAGTTTACCAAGACGACTTCGGCTCGGTTAACGATCACTAAACTGGTTCCTAATGAGGCTTATTATTATACGACAAGCACGAATCAGAGCGAGTTTAAGGTTAAGTATGATATTAAGGCGTTAGCAGATAATAAGACTGAGGTCACTTATCAAGAACAGGTTGTTTCGGAAGGTTATATGCGGCAAATGAATGACATGCTCGTTGGTACGATCATGGGCTTCATGCGTCGCAAGAATTTCAAGAAGATGCTGACACAGATCGAACAATCTTATTAATAACCGAATTTTGATCAGGATCTGAATCCGATGTTTTTGCAAATGATCACGTTGTTTACTGTGAGTAGACGCGCTAATTTTGTTTTCTATTTTTTCATAAAAAATAATCAAGAAAAGAAGGTTGAGCATGGAACATAAACAATTAAAAGCTTTCCCAGATAATTTCCTGTGGGGTTCGGCTTCTGCTGCTTATCAGATCGAAGGCGCTTATCGCGAAGATGGCAAGGGTTTATCTGTTTGGGATAACTTTGTCCGCATTCCTGGTAAGACTTATGAAGGCACTAATGGCGATGTTGCAGTCGATCATTATCACCGTTATAAGGAAGACGTCGAGCTGATGGCCAAAGCTGGCTTGAAGGCTTATCGTTTCTCGATCGCTTGGTCACGGATCTTGCCGAATGGTAATGGCGAAGTCAATGCCGAGGGTGTCAAGTTCTATGATGATCTGATCAATGACTTGATCGCTCATAATATCGAACCAGTTGTGACAATTTATCATTGGGATCTTCCTCAGGCTTTGCAGGATCAATATCAAGGCTGGGAATCTCGTAAAATCGTTGCGGATTTCGTTAACTATGCGAAGACTTTATTCGAAGCTTACGGCGACCGAGTTAAGTATTGGGTCACGTTAAACGAACAGAATGTTTTCATGCAACACGGCTATTTAATGGCCAGTCATCCACCAGCAGTCACGGATCCTAAGCGGATGTATGCGGCTAATCATATTGGTAATTTGGCAAATGCGGCGGCAACGAAGTATTTCCACGAACACAATTATCAAGGGATGATCGGTGCTAGTTTTGCGTATAGCCCAATTTATGCAGTCGATGCTGATCCTGAGAACCAATTGGCAGCTGATAACGCCGAACAAATGAACGCTTATTACTGGATGGATGTTTACGCATTCGGACGCTACCCAGATGTTGTCCGTCAATGGCAAATTGAACAAGGCATTGCGCCTGAAATTTTGCCAGAAGATTCGCAACTTTTAGGCGATCCATTGTCACGTCCCGACTTCATGGGCCTGAATTATTATCAATCAAATACCGTTCAAGCTAATCCATTAGCCGATGGTGTGGGTATGGCTGCTGAGAATACGTCTGGTAAAAAAGGGACTTCTCAAGAATCAGGTGTTCCTGGTGTCTACAAGTCTGCTCAAAACGATCATTTACAAAAGACTGACTGGGATTGGAATATCGATCCAATCGGTTTGCGGATCGCTCTTCGTCGGATCAATAGTCGCTATCATTTGCCTGTCTTGATCACCGAAAATGGTTTGGGTGCTTTCGATACACTTGAAGCTGATCACGAGATCCATGATGATTATCGGATCCACTTCCTGCGCGAGCATGTTAAGGCCATTCATGACGCTATTACCGATGGCGTTCAGGTGATCGGTTATACAACTTGGAGCTTCACCGATTTGCTGAGCTGGTTAAACGGCTATCGCAAACGTTACGGCTTCGTCTATGTTAACCGTGATGAGGAAAGCGAAAAAGATTTGGCTCGTTATCCAAAAGATAGTTTCTACTGGTACAAGCAGGTCATTGCCACTAATGGTGAAGATCTGGGAGAGAAATAATGGCGCAAGTCGTTGAGATCGCCCATGACAACGTGGCTTTACTGACAGAATACTTCGAGCTGTGCGTCTATGGATTCGACAAGTCGAATGATGAAGGCAGCCGCGCGAAGTGGTTCAATCTAGCTATGCATAGTCACAACTACGTGTTGATCGGTGACGATCAGCATGTTAAAAGTGGAATCATGGTCACGAATTTGCCAGTTAATTGGCAGGGTCAAGAGTTTCTGATGGGTGCGGTCGGTTACGTGGCCAGTTACCCAGAATTTGGCGGTCACGGTGCGATCACACAATTGATGGCGAAGGCTAGTGAACAAATGGCACAAGATGGGGTTTTGTTTTCCTATTTAGCACCATTTTCATACACCTTTTATCGTCGCTTCGGTTACGAAGAAATCTTCGATCGCGTCAGTTATCAAGTCAAGGCTGAACATTTCCCCAAGATGCCTAAAAACATCGGCGGTTCAGTCGTGCGCGGCAATTATGCGACCAATATGGACAAACTCGAGCAGATTTACGCGCAGCATCCACAGAGTCAGTCTGGGGCAGTTGTGCGCGCGGATTGGTGGCAACAATACCGTTTCAGCAAAAATCCAAAACTCGAAGTTGCTTTTTCATACGATGAGCAGAAAGAACTCGATGGTTACGTGTTGTACGAACGCACGGCTGGTCAAGTTTTCGAAGTGATCGAATTAATGCCGTTGACTATGCAAAGCCGTCAACGCTTATTGAGCTTCGTAGGCAAACATGCGAGTGCCTACCCGCAGTTTACTTATGAGAGCGCCAATCAAACGTTGATGAACGATCTGATGCCCGAAGCTTATCATATTCAAACGACGATCACGCCGTATATGATGGCGCGGGTGAATGATTGGGTGCAATTGATTGCTCAATGGCGTTTTACGGCCGATTTGGAGCAGCCAATCACGATTCACCTACAAGATGATTTCTTGGCTACAAACGACGGCTATTGGCAATTGAGCGTTGTTAATGGGCAAGGCAGGTTGGAGCCAACCGCTGAACAGCAAGCCGTCGATTTAACGATCGACACGCGCCAACTGATCAAAGTATTAACAGGTTATCGCACATTGAATCAACTGATGATCACCGGTCAAATTACCGATGCTTCGGCGGATGCTTTGAGCGCCTTGCAACGAGCACTGAATTACAACAACAAGCCTATGTTGTGGGATTATTTCTAAATAAAAAACAACTGCCACGATTTTTCGCAGCAGTTGCTTCACGGCCCCGTGGCTCAGCTGGATAGAGCAACGGTTTCCTAAACCGTAGGTCATCAGTTCAAATCTGATCGGGGTCATTTGAAAAATTGGTATTTTTTATATTGGATAAACGTAAGATCATCTTGAGAAAACCTTGGGCCTAGATGCCGACTGAGTACGTCTTTAGGTGCCTTGGTGAGCACCATAGAGAATTTGATGCTGGCAATGGTGGCTCCGTCAGCGTACCTGTTGGACAGGAACATATTCATACCTATAGCACTGAACATGTGTCCGACACTTATATTTTAAATGCGCAAGATGCGAAAGGCATTGATGCAGTGGTTGAAAATGATTCCGGTGATCCATTAGCCGGTGTTGATGTCGGCGTGTTCGATTCTGCCGGCAAACAAGTGGGAACGACGCAAAAATCTGACGACAATGGTGCGGTAACTTTCACCAATGTTCCAGTCGGTGATTACACAGTTAAGCAATTATCGACGGTGGATGATTACGACAAGGCCACTGATCAGAAAATTACGTTGACGACAACGACTACCGACAAGGACAACAATGTCACTTTGAACAACACGAAATATCTTGACGCCGCGTTGCCGATCACCGGTTCAACTGGTCGTTTGATTTTAGCAAGCATTGTCTTCCTACTGATCATTATCAGTGGCGTGGCATTTGCATTAAAAACCAAGCGTCAGCAGCAACGTGATTTAGAAGATTTAAAGAATATTGTGAAATAAACAAACGAAGCAGTTCAAGTCGATTCAACTGGCTTGTCTGCTTTATTTTTATGAACTTGAAAATTTGGTCAGAGCAAAGTTCGACTATGGACGACTCAATTCCCTCCAAACACGCATGTTTAGAAATAGGTTCGATAGATATGTTAGACTGAAAGAGAATTGAAGCGGTAACTTCAGATTCTTTTTCTACATAAATTTATTCATTTGGGAGTGGACCTATGCTTTATTTTGTAAACCAAACGATTCCTGAGCGGTTGACGGGGATCGAGAGTGCGCAGTTGAAACGGTTGAGAATGCTGGCAGACCATCACGTCGAGGCGCAGCTGGTGACAGTCGCTTATAGTCCGTTGTATGCGCAGAATATGCCGTTGTATCAATTGCGTCCTGAAAATGTGGTCAATATGTATGATTATCTGTGCGGGATCGACACGCAGACAGGCAAACCGGTGAAGACAGAACAGTTGCGGTTACCCGCAGGTTTGACGGCACGTCCGCAAGGTACCGAGCTGCATTATTACAACGAGCAGGGTCAGTTTATGGTCAAGGTTAAGCTGAACGCGGCTGGCGCAGTGCTTAGCGTGAATTATTATGGCAAAAACAAACAAGCTGTTCGTTCGGAAATTTATGATATCCGCGGCTTTAAATCGAGTGAAATCTGGTATGATCGGCAACTCCGTAGTGTTCAGCGTTTCTTTTTCAATCCCAGTGGTGAGCTGAAAATGATTTTCTTTTATCGGATGGGGCAACTCAGTCAGCAAACGGTGCGTGCGGTGCAATATTATGCGCCGGATGGTCGTTGGCTGCATTTTGCCAGCGAGGGAGAATTGGCTAGTTATTTCCTCGATCAGTTGAATCAGCGCACTGAACGAAATTTATTTGTTTCCGATCGGACGGCGCGGGTGGGTTGGTCGATTGCCCATATGCGTACGCGCGCGTTTAAGCTGTTTCACGTTCACAGCACGCAAGTTAACACGATCACCAACTTGCAGAGCGACGATTTCAATTCGAATTATCGTTATGCCTTTAAAAATTTGGGCCAGTGGAATGGGATGATTGCCAGCACGCATGCCCAAGTGGCCGATCTGCAAAAGAAGTTTCCTGAAACAACAGTTTATCGCGCTTCAGTCAGTATTATTCCAGATCAAATTTTGCAGGCACTGCAAGTCGGCTATGATCAGCGAACGCCGTTTAAAATCATTGCGGTGGCGCGACTAAATCCAGAGAAACGATTGGATCAAATCGTCCGAATTTTTGCATTGATCCATGCGCAGATTCCCCAGGCAACGCTGGATATTTGGGGATTTGTCGCCGATCAGAAAGTCAAGAAGCAATTAATGGACTTGGTCGCCGAATTAAATTTGACCGCTGCGGTGCAGTTGAAAGGCTATGCCGTGGAAATGCACCCTATTTACGATCAGGCGCAGTTCTTGATGGTCACGAGTCGTTATGAGGGAACGGCGCTTGTAATCGCTGAGGCGCTTGCTCACGGCGTCCCAGTGATCTCTTACGACTTCAACTATGGTCCCCGCGAATTCATTGACTCCGGTAAAAATGGGTATATTGTGCCAGTCGATGATCAGGCGGCTGCCGCCAAGGTGGCGATCACTGCTTTGAATGACCCCGATCAATGGCAACGGTTGAGTCAGGCCGCCTATCGATCGAGCAGTCGTTCCAGCGAAGAGGCATCATTTGCGTCGTGGCAAACGATTATTGCGGCCACGGAGGCTTTTTATCGGGAGGATGAGAACTGATGGACTATTTCTTAAACGGTGTGTTGAGTGAATCGAATACACCGATCGAAGTGAAAATGTTGCAACGTTTGACCACTTTTCAAGAATTGGGACGCGCCGCGAAAGTTGTCCTGTGTGGTTATTCCGTGAATTCATATACCTTCATCCAGCAACATCATTTAGAAAAAAACGTGGTCAGTTGTTATGATTGGCTCCAGGAAGTGGCGGAGTTTAAAAAGCCGGCATTGCGCCGCGATGATTTGCCACAATTGGACAATTATCAACGCGAAAATGCCAAGGGTGGCTATGCGTATTTAGCGGCGAATCGTATGGTTGCGCGGAGTTACGTGAATAAACGTGGTCAGATTACCCACGTCAATTATTACGATGAAAGCGAACAGCGACTAGAAACGGATCAATATGATCTGCGCGGATTTTTGTCGCGCAAACAATTTTTCAACGTGCAACAAGAATTAGTGGGTGAGCAGTATTTAAATCCGGTTGGGCAAGTCTGCTTGGATGTGGCCTACGCGCAGAAACAGCCGGTTTACTTCAATTTGATCAGGAAACAACGCGTCTTCACCGAGCAACAAGCCTTCTGGCAATATTGTCTCGCTCATATTCTGGTGGATCCGGAAGTTGTGATCTCCGAGCGAAGAGAATATGATCAGTTACTGAAAAAAATCCCAGGAAAACTGCGAATCGTGCGTTTATATAATGCAAATTTTGATGGCGACGAATCGATCGCGCAGATTTTTCTGATCCGTAAGCAAGCCCAATTTGTAAATACGCACACCGTTCTGCTCGACGAATATACCGTATCTGCAGCCGAATTGAAACAGACTTGGCAACAAATATTGACGACTAACTTATGATCAATAACTAAAGGCACTGACTGCAACCAAAATTTGGTTGCAGTCAGTGCCTTTTTAAAATTAGTTAGTAATCATATTTCCTGAAAATAGCAGAAAAACACAGATGATCGTGATGATCAGTAAGCCAATCGTTGCGCCGAGTAATTGCCAGCGTAAAGGGGTTTGATGACGATTCATAATCGTTAAACTGCCACTGAAACACGTCAAAATAATCAGGCAGCCACTTGCCAGTAATAAGCCAAAATTCATGATCATGCCCAGTTACCGTGACGGAAAACCGGGACGATTTCACCTGCCTTTGTGATGCCATCGATCGACATTTGAGCGGAGCCGACCATGAAATCCACATGCGTGTTGCTGACATTCAAGCCAGCTTTCTGCAATTGCAATGGATTCATGGCCGTTCCGTTTTCAATTGAGAAGGGATAAGCGGCGCCCAACGCTAAGTGGTCAGAGGCGTTCTCGTCGAATAAGGTGTTGTAAAAAATTAAACCAGATTGCGAAATAGGCGAAGCATCGGGAACCAGCGCCACTTCACCCAGTCGCTTCGCTCCGGCGTCTGTTTGTAAGAGTTGATCCAGAATGGCTTGACCTTTTGTGGCGGTCGCAGTCACGACCTGACCGTTTCTGAAAACAAATTTCAGGCCCTCGAGAACGCTGCCCCCGTAGCTGAGTGGCTTTGTGGCGCTGATATAGCCGTCGACGCGTTTCAAATCTGGTGCCGTGAAAACTTCTTCTGTCGGCAGATTAGGAATGAAGAATTCGCCGCGCTCATTCGTCGTTCCCGCAGCTTGCCAAATATGATCGTGGGGCAAACCGATCGTCAAATCCGTACCCGGCGCGACATAATGAAGTCGATCAAATTGATATCGGTTCAACGTTGCTGCGTTGGTTTCGAGTCGTTCGCGTTGCTCACGCCATGCCGCGATTGGATCGCGGGTTTCCAGCCGGGTTGCGCTGAAAATGGCGTCCCACAAATGTTCGGTCGCAGTCGCGGCCTCCTCATTTGGGAAAACTTTCTGCGCCCAGGCCGGGCTGGCTGCGGCGATGATCGTCCAGCTGAGCAGATTATTGCGACTCGCCTGGCGCACCGCGCGACTCCCAGGCGTGCTCGTATTTTGTGCCACCTGGATTTTCGCGGCCTCAATTCCAGCAAGCGCGTCAGGACTGGCTGACTTCACAACCAGTCGTTTCACGCGCTTATCCGCAATGAATTGTTGGCGCACTTCGTCATGCGGCAATGTTTCTTGCAAATCGGCAATGCGCTGATAAGTCAGATCTAGCCGCTGCTCCACGCTGTCTTGCCATTGCATGAGTACCTTTTTCGCACCGGTGCGATAAGCCTGCTCGATCAATAAATGAGCAAATTCGGCTTGATCGATGTCGATGTCGACGGTGACCAAATCGCCGGGCTGCACATTTAGACCGATCGTCACGGCCACTTCGGCGTATTTATTAAGTTTGATCGCAAATTCATTTGCCATAGGTAAACGGCACCTCGTCTTTCCTGTCAGTGTTATTTTACCATGAAGTTTTCCGGGGAACACCATGAAACAACGTCGATTTGACCACATTAGAAAAATAAATTTAAAAAATTTGTTTTTTAATTTTTGTGCATGAATGACTATTGTACCAGTTATTGTTAGTTTAATTAAATAAAAAACCAATCGTTATTATAAAATAAATCTACAAAAACAGTTGCAATTTTTATTTGCTATGATATGATCAATATACCAAAAAGTTATGGTATAGATAAGCAATACAAAGAATCTAAATTTTACCCCCCGAGGAGAGATCATATGGCCCGCAAAAAAACAATCATGAAGCACGATATCTTGAACGCAGCATTCAACTTAGCAATGCGCGATGGTTTTCAGAATTTTACGGCGCGTAATGTTGCCGAAGAACTCAATTGTTCAACGCAACCACTCTATTTAGAATTCAATAGTATGCAAGATCTGAAGCGTCAGTCGATCAAGAAAATCCAGGCTCACTTACTTAAAACTGTTTTTAACCGTCATTATGATGATGACCCAATGATCAATCTGGACTTGGCTTACATCCACTTCGTTTGCGAACAACCGCTGTTATATCGGACGTTGTGGATCGAAGACAAGGAGAGCGTCCAGGAAATGAAACAGTTTGCCCACCGTTTAGGTATGTCTCGTCTGCGTCAAAAGGCCGAAGCTGCCAACTTATCGGATGAAAAGATGGAACGTATTTTGATCGGTAACTTGATCATTGCCAATGGGATCGCCAACTTGTTATCAACTGGTTACGTTAAAATTACCAAGACACAAATGAAAGAAATTTTAAATGCGCAACTGGCTGATTTCATTTATAACGATCGCTTCAATCCCGATAACGAAGCTGCAGACGAAGAACTCTTCAGCTGTGACTATGAAAATGAAGCTATTTAAATTTAGGGATTCGTTTCGAGACGTAAACAGTTGCGTAAAGTGCAAAACTTCCGTAAACTGACTCCATGACTAAGGAGTGAGTAAATGATCGATATTAAGAGCGCGGATTTGTCTGCGCGTGAAGCCTACAAACTGATCAGTGGCAGCATTATTCCCCGACCAATTGCCTGGATCACCACGCTTGATCAAACGCACAATGTGATCAACTTAGCGCCGTTTAGTTTTTTCAGCGGTGTTGCCGGTCAAGCACCATTGATTTCGGTGGCGATCCTGCGCTTCGAAGATGGTCAGCAGAAAGATACCGCCAAAAACTTGTTAACAACGGGCGAGGGTGTAGTGCATCTGGTTTCTGAAGCGTTGGTTGAGGAAATGAATCTCACTTCTGCCAGCTTATCTGCAGATCGATCCGAATTAACTTTGACCAATTTATCGACCGTCGACAGCCAAACCGTCGCCGTTCCTGGACTCAAGGAAGCCAAAATTCGTTTCGAAGTCAAGGTTCATCAATATGTACCGGTCAAAGATGATCAGCAAGCCACGATCAGCGACCTGTTTATTTTAAAAGTCATTGCCATGCATTTTGATGAATCGGTAATTGATATCGACAAGCATTATGTTTTGGCAGAAGCCTTGCGGCCAGTCGCACGTTTAGCCGGCCCAGAATACGCAAATTTAGGCCGTAAGTACCGTTTGAAACGCCCCAAGTAATTTCCTATCACAGCTATCAAAAAAGCTCAGTAATCGTCTCCTATGACCTCAAATCATAGTCGACAATTACTGAGCTTATTTTAATGCAACTGCTGCGCAAACCAATTCTTAGCGCTGTTTAATTCATCCTGATTAATATTGTGAGACTGTTCGTGGTTGAAAACCGTGACTTCGGCCTGTGCGTTTTGCAAATGACCGACCAGCGACTCGAAGTTTGCCTGCGACACGATTGGATCGTTGGTCCCGTGCGAACTCCAAATTTGAACCGCTTTGAGCGCTTGAGCTTTCGCCGGCGTTTTGAGCAGCATCGGGTGAAAAAGAATGCCTTTTTTAAACTGAGGTTGCTTTTCTAGCCAGGCATAAGCTGCCACGTTGGCGCCATTGGAATAGCCGAGAACGATCATTTGCGCGGGATCGAGTTGATATTGTTGCGCATAATGATCAACGGTTGCGAGCAGCCAGTCGGTTTCGTGCTCGAGGCTGTCGAGATCGAAGCCACCAGTAGCTGTGTGCGCAAAATAACGGGTCTGTCCGTTTTCCAACAAGCGTCCGCGAATCCCAAGTTGCGCACTATCCGGAGCGATAAAAGTGGCCAAACCGGATAAATCTTGTTCGTCGCCGCCAGTGCCATGCAACATCAGAATAGGTGGCGCGTCATTTTTACCGGGCTTGTAGAAGACGTGTGCTTCCTGTGTGGCCATAATTATTTAGCTGCCTTTTTTTCAGTATTAAATGGCACTAAGTGAGCTTCAATATCTTCACGTTGTTCCTCTAGAAATGGTGGTAATTCCAAGTGAACGCCGGCTTCATCATAAGTTTCATCGACTAAGAACCCGGGACCATCAGTCGCAATTTCGAAAAGAACACCGCGACCTGGCCGGAAATATTCCGATTTGAAATAGAAACGATCGATGAAACCGGATTGTGCGAGGCGTGCTTCTTTAATACGTTCGATCCACCAACGCAGACTGGCTTCGTTTTCAGTGCGAAAGGCGATGTGATGAACGGTTCCGTAACCTTGATCTTGATTGGGCAGAATGACGCTAGTTTCGGTGATCAATTGCGCGCCGTGACCGCCATCATGCAATTCGTACAAAGTTTTGCCGTCTTCTGTGGCAATTTTAGTGAAGCCCATGACTTCAGTGAGCACCTGATCTAATTTCTAAGGATAATCGACGGTGACAAAAGAAGGTCCTAAGCCACTGATCGCGTATTCTGCAGGCACTGGGCTGTGACGATAAGGTTCGCCAGCCGGCACGCCATGATTATCTTCGTCGGAAACGAGTTGATACTGTTGATCATCGAAGTCATAGAAATAAAGATATTTCGCGCCGAAACGTGTACGAATTTCGCTTTGTTTAACGTCGAACTCATTTAAACGTGCTTGCCACCATTCGAGCGCCTTGTCATTAGGCACGCGGAAACCAATGCGTGTGATACCATTCTTGCCCTGAGCCCCTTTAGGTGTGCCCGGAAAATCGAAGAAGGTCAGGTCGGTGCCAGCGCCACCCATGTCGTCCGTGAAGTATAAATGATAAGTGCGGACGTCATCTTGGTTGACTGTTTTTTTGATCAAGTGTAGTCCAAGGATCTCGGTCATGAACTGGAAAATTTTAGGAGAGCTGGAAGTAATTGCGGTGATGTGGTGGAGTCCGAATAAATTTGTATTCATCATAAGTTGCCCCCTTGGCAGTTGATTGATTGTTTGTTGAGGATAGTATATCAACTTATTAAAAGTAAGTAAATAGATTTGTGCTGATTTATTTAAAACTATTTGAAAAAATTATCTACCTTCGGTCGAAAGTGCTGGGGCAGGCAGGTCTGTGGCTGTGGGACCGCTCTCCGCTTTTCCAGGTTCGGGAAAAGCTCCGAGCTTCGATTCGAGCTTTTGCACAGACCGCAAAATCTCGAATCGATCCACCATGTAAGGCGGGCAAAAACGGCCCGCCAACATGGTTGTCACTGCCACGACTGCCTGCCCCAGCACTTTCGACCTAAACTTAATTTTATTAGCGTAGGATTTGAATAGATGGGTTCCTGAAAGTTTGATTATCAAGGTAGCCTTTGTTTTGAATAGCTCAATAAAAAATGTGATGAATTTCAAATCTGCGCAAAATAACACACGGAAAATTTTAAAATAGGTGCAGATTGGGTTGGAAAAGCTGATATCATAGTGTTTTAGACGAAAGATTGCGTCTATTTTTAAATTGGTCGTGTGTCTAGATTATCAATTCCCATTTTGCGAGTTTGAAAAAAATATTGTTTGAATAGAAATGTAATTTAAATATCCAGCACTAAACCTATCGAGCTCTTCCGAATAGACTAGGTGAAATTTGTGGTGGGAACTGGGACTGCAGTGGCAATTTTGTTAATGAGCGATTTTTGCGAATTTACAAAATGGGGAAATCTTAGATCTTCCCGATTTTGGAAGAGCTCAGATTTTAGGCGGAAAACTTTTGGCGCTCTTCCAAAAGCTTGCAGCCGTCCCCACAGCAGTTTCCCAGTTCCCACCACAAATTTCGCCGCAACCGCACAAACTTATACACGAAAAAGCCCCGAACAAGGTACGTTCGGTGCTATCTCTCCACATCATCTTTTTTTCGACGCGTCCGCCTGCTGCGCAGACGCTGAAACATTTCTCGCTGATCACGACTAAAAATATACCGCGTCGTTACATAATTGAGAATACCGACCAAAATTTGATCGACGATTTTCGCCCAGAGACTGGTCATGCTTAAAATCGAAATACAACCAAACATGATGAAAGAATCGGCCAGCAAACTGATTCCACGGAAAAAAAGAAACGCAATCAACTCGGTGATTAGCGCGTAGCCGGTCGAATATTTCGATTTGAAAACAAAGGATTTATTTGTGAAGAAGCCAAAAATAACCGACACTAACCATGCGATCGTGTTGGCCACCATGTAATGTGCATGAAAGAAATTTTGAACACCCATAAAGGTGAAAATGTTGATCAATGACGCTAAAAATCCAAAAACGGTATAAGTCAGAAAGTCAAAATGATTTCTGATAAAAGCGTGGATTTTAGCCATTGCTATTGACCGTTAGCTTTTTTAACTAATTGGGCAGCAAAAGCGTCCAAATTCTTAATGTCGTCGGCTTCTGCAGCTAAATCGACTTTGACGCTTTCGGCACCCTTGACTGCACCGATATTCTGGAAGACACGATCGAAATCATCGACGGTGGCACAGAAATGTTCGCCATAAAAACGGTCACCAGATCCGCAAACACCGTAAATTTTACCGGTCAAATCTTCTTCTTGTAAATCGTCGTAAAAGTCTTGTGCCTCTTCAGGAATTTCACCTTCGCCATCGGTATAAGTGGCAACAATACAGATATCTGCGTCTTCATAATCACTGGCATCTGCCTGTGAAGCCTCGGTATTGTCAACTTCACAACCTAAATTTTCGAAAGATTCTTCAAGGATCCCGGCAATTTCTTCATTATTACCAGTCATACTAGCATAAACGATTTTTACAGCTGTCACGAGCTTACCTCCAATATTGTTGACTGCATACATTATAACGTTTTACCCCATGTCTAGCCACAATTATAATAAATCGTTAGATTATAGAAAGAAATTATCGAGACGCGCAACTTTATTTTTCAGCGTCATATTTCCCGAACATTGGCTTGTGAATGATCAAGAAGCCTTAGACTCGTGCAACTGTTCATTGTGGAAATGATAGGCTACAATAAGGTTGGTTATTTTTTAAAAAAATAAAAGTAAAATTGAAATTATCGGGTACTTAGTAGATGTGGAGGAGATATCTTGCAAGCAGAAATTATTGCAGTCGGCACCGAGATCCTGCTGGGTGAAATCGTGAATACAAATGCGCAGTATGTTGCTAAGTTGTTGGCGCGTTTCGGCATTCCGTCTTTCTACCAAACAGTGGTTGGTGATAATCCGGCTCGCTTAACGGAAACATTGGCGCTGGAAGAGAAGCGGAGTGACCTGATTTTCTTGATCGGTGGACTTGGACCGACGCCAGATGACCTGACCAAGCAGACTTTAGCGGCACACTTGGGCAGAAAATTGGTGACGGATCAAGCTGCATTAGATAAGCTTGTCGCTTGGCAGAAGCAGATCAATAAAGTAATGCCTGCCAACAATCTGGCGCAAGCTTATTATCTTGAGGGTGGCCAAGTGCTTACCAATGAGATTGGGTTGGCGATAGGATGTTATTTAGTGGATGCGGACCATCACTATTTTATTCTGCCAGGACCTCCTCGTGAAATGTTGCCAATGGTCGATCATCAAGTTGAAGCAAAGTTGGCGGCGTTGACCGGGTCGAAGCAAGTGATCGTTTCTAAAATGTTACGTTTCTTCGGGATCGGTGAATCTTTATTGGCTGATAAATTGGCGGATTTGATTGCGAGTCAGCAGAATCCCACCATCGCCACTTATATTAAGGGCTTCGAAATCGGGGTTCGGATAACGGCACGCGCGGGTAACGTTGACACTGGCAACACGTTGATCGCACCGGTGGCCGCAAAAGTGCAGTCGCGTCTCGCGGGTTTTTATACTGGCGAAGGCGAAGAACGAAATTTGGTGCAAGAAGTGGTTGATCAATTGAAGCAACAGCACTTGACCGTGACGGCTGCGGAAAGCTTGACTGCTGGTGAATTTCAGTCTGAATTAGCAAGCGTCAGTGGTGCTTCTAATATTTTTAAAGGTGGCTTTGTCACCTATTCTGATGCGGTTAAGACGCAATTGTTAAGAATTCCGGCGGAGGTCATTGCGAAACATACGGTTGTCAGTGCGCCGGTTGCCGAATTAATGGCGGAGAAATCACGTGAAATACTGGGTGCTGATTTTGGTTTAGGATTTACCGGAGTTGCTGGGCCAGATGAATTAGAGGGTCAGCCTGTGGGAACCGTTTTTATTGCGTTGGCGCAACGAGATCAGCCCACCAAAGTTCAAGAATTTCACTTGGCAGGTCAGCGTAACGAAATCCGCGGACGCGCGGTTTATAGCGGTTTTAAATTACTCTATGATCGTTTATTAAAGTAATAGAACGTTTGTTCGTTTATTGCTTGCCTTTTTTGCAAAACACCGTTAAAATTAAAACAGAAGCTAAGTTATGATCAACTTAGAAGGAGAAAATAAATGGTTAAAGATGAACGACAAGCAGCACTTGATAATGCACTTAAAAAAATCGAAAAAAATTATGGTAAAGGCGCCATCATGCGGATGGGGGACAAGGTTGATACGCAAATTCAAACTGTCTCTACCGGATCGTTGGCTCTAGACAATGCTTTAGGCGTGGGTGGTTATCCCCGTGGACGAATTATTGAAGTTTACGGACCAGAAAGTTCTGGTAAGACAACTGTAGCTTTGCATGCCGTTGCAGAAGTCCAGAAAAACGGCGGTACCGCGGCTTATATTGATGCCGAAAACGCGATGGATCCTGCATATGCGACTGCTTTAGGTGTTAATATCGATGATTTACTCCTTTCTCAGCCAGATACGGGTGAACAGGGGCTGGAAATTGCCGACGCTTTGGTGACCAGTGGTGCCATTGATATTGTCGTCATTGATTCCGTCGCTGCATTGGTTCCTCGTGCCGAAATTGAAGGCGAAATGGGTGATGCTCATGTCGGCTTGCAAGCACGTTTAATGTCACAAGCATTGCGTAAGTTGTCGGGTTCTATCAACAAAACAAAAACAATTGCCATCTTCATTAATCAGATCCGGGAAAAAGTCGGGATCATGTTTGGTAACCCCGAAATTACACCTGGCGGTCGCGCATTGAAGTTCTATGCAACGATCCGCCTAGAAGTTCGTCGAGCAGAACAGATCAAAGAGGGAACAGACATTATTGGTAACCGTGTGAAAATCAAGGTTACTAAGAATAAGGTCGCACCTCCATTCAAAGTTGCGTTGGTCGATATTATGTATGGACACGGGATTTCCAGAACTGGTGAGTTGGTCGATATGGCCGCCGAGAAAGAAATTGTCAAGAAGAGTGGTTCTTGGTATTCATATAACGATGAACGAATTGGTCAAGGTCGTGAAAATGCCAAGCAGTATTTGGTTGAACATCCAGATGCAGAGGCTGAGATCAGAAAGTCAGTTCGTGATGCCTATGAAATGGATGGTCCTGCAAAGGTAGACGAAAATTCAGAAACAGAGACCAAACAAGATGATAAAAAAGGTGCCAAGAAGACGGATAAAAAGTCTGACGTAGAAGAAACAGATTTACTAGCCGACGAAAAGTAGCGTTATAACGCCGCTATTATTTTAGAAATTCAAAAATAAAGCCTATGTTTGATAGGCTTTATTTTTTTGCTCGGTGTGAATCGTGACTTGGGTACATTGACACTACAGGCGATTAAAGCTAGAATATTCATGTGTAAATAATCTTTAAAAATTTGATATCTTTAAAATTTACTTTAAGTATTTTTTGATGATACGGAGGTGTAGTGTATGAATTTATCACCACTAATAATCCTCGCAATCGTACTCATCGTACTAGTTTTAGGTGCTTTGGCTGGTTATTATTTCCGTAAAAATACGTATGAGAAGCGTATTGCGGAAGCTAAAGGAACCGCTGAAGATATTTTAACTAAAGCTAGTAGAGAGGCTAAAAACGCCAAGAAAGAAGCGTTAGTTGAAGCTCGTGATGAAAGTCATAAGTACAGGACTGAGGTCGAAAACGAGTTAAAAGAACGCCGCAATGAAGTTCAACGTTCAGAAAACCGGGTCTTACAACGAGAAGAAGTGCTTGATCGCAAGGATGATTCTTTGGATAAGAAGGAGAATAATCTGGACGATCGTGAGAATCGGTTAACTGCAAAACAAGCTGAAATCGAGAAGAAAGAGGCTAGTGTTGCCGATATTGTTGACCAACAACAACAAGAATTGGAACGTGTTGCTGGTTTAACGAAAGATCAGGCTCATCAAGAACTTGTGGATCAATTGAGTGATCAATTGACTCATGAGCGGGCAGTGATGATTCGCGAAAGTAATACGACCGCTAAGCAGGAATCTGATAAGCAAGCCAAGAATTTGATCGTGGATGCGATTCAGCGTAGTGCTGCTGACTTAGTGACTGAAAATACGGTCACAGTGGTCACTTTACCTAACGATGAAATGAAGGGTCGAATTATTGGTCGTGAAGGCCGTAATATTCGGACTTTAGAGACACTAACAGGTATTGATCTGATCATCGATGATACACCAGAAACGGTCGTCTTGAGTGGCTTCGATCCAATTCGTCGTGAAATTGCACGGATGGCGTTGGAGAAGTTGATTCAAGATGGGCGGATCCATCCAGCTCGCATTGAAGAGATGGTTGAAAAAGCACGGAAAGAAATGGATGAACGCATTCGTGATTTTGGCGAACAGACAATCTTCGAATTAGGGATTCACTCGATGCATCCTGATTTGATCAAGACTGTTGGTCGTCTGCATTATCGGACTAGTTATGGTCAGAATGTGCTTAACCATTCTCTTGAAGTGGCGAAATTATCTGGGGTTCTAGCAGCTGAACTTGGTGAAGACGTTAATTTAGCGAAACGCGCAGGGTTATTACACGATATTGGTAAGGCAGTCGATCATGAGGTCGAAGGATCTCATGTTGAGATTGGTGTTGAATTAGCAACGAAGTATCATGAATCTGACGTCGTGATCAATGCGATCGCGTCGCATCATGGTGACGTGGAAGCAACATCGCCGATCTCAGTGATCGTCGCTTCTGCAGATGCAATTTCTGCGGCACGTCCTGGTGCTCGTTCTGAATCGTTGGAGAATTATATTCATCGATTAGAGAAGCTTGAGAGTATCGCCGACGAGTACGACGGTGTCGATCATAGTTTCGCAATTCAAGCGGGTCGAGAGGTTCGCGTGGTTGTGAAGCCAGACAAGATTTCCGATGATAAAGCAGTGATTCTCGCTCGCGATATCAAGAATCGAATTGAAAGCGAACTCGAATATCCTGGTCATATTAAAGTGACTGTCATTCGTGAAACCAGAACCATTGAATATGCAAAATAACCGTTAACGCGGTTATTTTTTTACATAAAATTATTGGAACGTGATCAGCAAGATGATGATTTTAGTTTTAAAAAAAGAATCGTGATCTCATTGTGGTGATCAATCGCAGTTGATTATGATATATTAGGGTTGAGTCGTACCACAATATCCCGACGATTTCTTCGAAAGTAAATCAGGTGTAAAATGTTTCCAATCGTTGTTAAAATCATGTTTACCGTTATTCTGTCCGCGCTGATCACGCCGTTTGTTCGCAAACTGGCCATTGTATTGGGGGCGGTGGATCAGCCAAATGCGCGCCGGATCAATCAACATCCTGTCCCAACTTTGGGTGGGCTAGGTATTTTTATTTCGTTTACTATGGTGACGTTTATTTTGTTGCGCAATCAATTTCCAACGCATGAATTAATTGCGCTATTTCTGGCTGAATGTTTGATTGTGTTAGTGGGCATGGTTGATGATATTAAGGAATTATCACCATGGTTGAAGCTAACAGGAATTATCATTGCGGGTTTGGTCGTATATTTCCTGGCTGATATTCGAATGGATAATTTGAGTATTCCCTTGATTGGCAATGTTAATCTGGGGGTCTTTAAATTTCCAATTACCATGTTATGGATCGTCGCGATCACCAATGCGGTAAATTTGATCGATGGTCTAGATGGTTTGGCGACCGGCGTATCTGTGATCGGTTTGTTTACGATGGGTGTGATCGGGTATTTTTTCCTCAGCGTTCAGAACGCTTATCCGAGTATTTTAGTTTTCTGTTTGGTGGCCGCGTTGATCGGTTTTCTGCCACATAATTTTTATCCCGCGAGTATTTTTTTAGGCGATACGGGTTCTTTGTTCATAGGTTTTATGATTGCGGTGTTATCGTTGAAAGGGCTGAAGAATGTTACTTTTGTTTCGTTGGTCATTCCGATCGTGATCTTGGGCGTGCCGATCACCGATACGATTTACGCAATCATCCGCCGGCTTTGGAATCGACAACCGATCACTAAGCCAGATAAACTGCATTTACATCATCGTTTATTGAATCTTGGGTTCAGTCAGCGTCAATCCGTGCTGATCATCTATGGATTAGCCCTGATTTTCTCATTTGTATCGTTGCTGTATCCACTTTCTTCGCGTGCGGGGAATGTGCTGTTGACGCTGGCGATCTTGATCGGAATTGACTTGTTGCTGGAATCCATCGGCATTACCAAACTGCGCCTACTAAAAATCGCCCAGAAATTATCCGGGCGATCAATAGACGACCAACGAAAATAGCATAGCCTTATTTAGGTGATTCAATTGGCACTTCATTGAAACCTGCTTCCTGTTTGGCAAAAGTAACTTGCCCAGCGAGCAGGTTTTTGATTGCGGTCAATTTGGTTTCTTCCGCATCCTCATTGAGCCAAACGGTGAGTGCAACCACGTCGGTGTATTCGGTATTCGCAATCGTGATCGCCTGTTTCGCCAAATAATGAGTTAAAATATCTAGCTGATTGTAATCGATCGTGATCTGATAGCGGCGTTGCGACATTCCGGCAACCAAACCAACCGACTGGATGGCAGTAGAGGTGCCTTGACTATAAGCGCGGATCAAGCCGCCGGCGCCGAGTTTGATGCCACCAAAATAACGGGTCACCACACAAATCAAATTATTCAGATGTTCCTTTGCCAGGACATCGAGAATTGGCGGTCCGGCGGTTCCTGAAGGTTCGCCGTCGTCACTCATACGCTGAATCTCGTCTTGAAAACCGAGTTGATAGGCGAAGCAATGATGATTTGCTTTGGCATGTTTCTGGCGGACCGTGTTCAAAAATTCTTGGGCTTCTGTTTCCGTGGTGACTCGCGCAACCGAGCCGATGAAACGGGATTTTTTGATGATAATTTCTTGCTCGCCATTTTTAGCGATCGTTCGATATTTTTCCAAGGGGAATTCGCTCCATTTTGCGTATTTATAATTGGGTGAGTGGTGATGAGTCGTTCTGAAACAGAAATTCTGAGGTCTTGGGCATGGTTATTGACTGGACGTCAATTATTAATGAGCAGTTTGCCGGAAGAGCTAGTAGCGGATTTGCGTGCGAACGCGGCAATTTTGCAAGAAGTTCAAATATTACCAGCAATCAAGGCTAGCGGTGACAAAATGATTTGTCAGCGTTGTTTGTCTGGCGTTCCTATTCAAAATAAGTTGCCTAGTGGTCAATATTATTGTGCCAATTGTCTAATGATGGGACGAGTGACCAGTCAAGATCAATTGGTGCGTTTGGCTGCACGCGATTATCCGGCTGGCTCGGCGCTGACATGGCAAGGCGAATTGACCGCGGCGCAGCAACAAGTTTCTGACCATATTCTACAACAATATGCCCAACAAAAGCGATCCCAACAATTATTGTGGGCCGTGACCGGCGCCGGGAAAACCGAAATGACGTTTCCGGTGATCGATTTTTTTTTGCAACGGGGTCAGCGCGTGGGCTTCGTTTCGCCACGGGTGGATGTGTGTAATGAGTTATTTCCACGGTTGAAAGAAGCTTTCTCAAACACGTCTGTCGGTCTTTTCCATGGGCAAGTTCATGAGATCTATCAAAATGAGCAGCTGATTATTTCGACGACGCACCAATTATTGCGTTACTATCAGGCATTTGACCTGTTGATTGTGGATGAAGTGGATGCTTTTCCGTATGTGAATGATCTGATGCTGCAACATGCGGTAGAACGCGCGGTCAAACCGTCGGGCATGCGATTATATTTGAGTGCCACGCCACCAACAGTTCTGTTGAAGGCGGCCAAGTCCGATCGATTACCACTACATTATTTAGCGCGAAGATTTCACGGCCGCCAACTGCCAGTGCCCGAAGTTAAGTTAGGGCAGACAACCCATGGCAAACATTTCACTGCAAAATTGCAACAACTATTCAGTATGCTCTTGAAAAACGATCGGCGCTTCTTGATTTTCGTGCCACAAATTGAGAAATTAAGTCGACTGGCCGCGATCTTTCAACAAACTTATCCTCAGGTGGTACTCGAAACGGTTCACGCTGCGGATCCACAAAGAATAGACAAAGTACAACAATTTCGCGAAGGAAAATTGCAAGTTTTATTGACGACAACGATTTTGGAACGTGGTGTCACTTTTGCCGATATCGATGTGATCGTTTTAGCAGCGGATCACCGTAATTATTCGGTCGCTAGCTTAGTTCAAGTCGCAGGCCGCGTGGGTCGCGCCAAGGAGTTTGCCAATGGACGTGTGATTTTTTATTGCCACTATTATACTTGGCGGGTGCGCCAAGCGGGGCGGATGATTCGCCATTTGAATCAGCAAGGAGGTTTTTAAATGGCGGATTGTTTATCCTGTGGTTCGCATCTGGTACAGAATTGTTCGCTAAAAACACTCTTGTTCGCGCGTAACTTTTACGCTGATCAAATTTGCGGAAATTGTGCGCGCAAGTTTGAACGGATCGAACCAACGCATGCTTGTCCAGAATGCTATCGTGCGCAAACTGACGGTCAAGTTTGCCAAGACTGTCAGAGATATCGTGCGTTGGGAGTTGATAAAGCGCACAATGTCAGTTTATTTACGTACAATCAGGCCATGCATGATTATATGCAGCAATATAAACGACATGGTGATTATCGGATTCGTGCCCTGTTTAGTGGCAGTTTGCGGCGGACCTTGCAATTTTATCGGCGTGATTATTTATTGGTGCCGATTCCGACGAGTCAAGCACACTTCGCACAACGGCAATTCGACCCTGTTCTAGGACTTTATGACCAGCTGTGTCCGTTGACACCACTTCTGGTTAAGAACGGCCGTGAGTGGCATCAATCGACCTTAGAACGCAAGGAACGCATCAAGGCGCCACAAACATTTGCATGCCCCACGACAGATTGGTCGGCATACAAGCAAAACAAAATTTTGATTCTCGACGATATTTATACAACCGGTACAACCCTATTGCGAGCGACGGATGCGTTACGTGCAAGTCACTTTCAAGGCGAGATCAAGTCCCTAACATTGGCGCGCTAACAGAATTCTTCGAAAAGACACAAAAGTTTCTCGAAGATTTCATGGAATTTGCAGTGCTTTTAATTGTTTCTTCGTAAGCGCTTCGATATAATAAAGGGGAGCCAAGGAATTTCGGCTAGTATTGTCACTTGGAAGGAGCAATCGACCATGTTATCATTCAATGTTCGTGGAGAAAATATCGAAGTTACAGAGGCTATCCGCAATTATGTAGAGAAGCGGATCAGCAAACTGAATAAATATTTTGAGGAACCACAGGACTCAATTGCCCACGTCAACCTCAAAGTTTACCCAGCAGACAAGACATCGAAGGTTGAGGTAACGATTCCTTTGCCATATTTGGTTTTACGTGCTGAAGAAACTTCACCAGACATGTATGCCAGTGTTGATCTTGTAACTGATAAGTTAGAACGGCAGATCCGTAAGTATAAGACTAAGATCAACCGCAAGAGTCGCGAAAAAGGCATCAAGGACTTTGAATTAACAGGCCCCGCTAATGGTGCGGTCGATGTTCCTGAAAAAGAGGAACAGCCTAAAGATGAAATGGAAGTTGTGCGCACGAAACGTGTTTCACTAAAGCCAATGGATTCTGAGGAAGCTATCTTGCAAATGGATATGCTTGGTCATAATTTCTTTATCTTTGAGGATGCAGAAACGAATGGCACTAGCATTGTTTATCGCCGTCGTGATGGTCGTTATGGTTTGATCGAAACAGACGAATAATGAATTCTTGATGAAACATGAGCTGAGGTGCGCCTCAGCTTTTTTCGTGGAACAAAATCTACCTTCGGTCGAAAGTGCTGGGGCAGGCAGGTCTGTGGCTGTGGGACCGCTCTCCGCTTTTCCGAAACGGGTTCTGCAACATTGAAATCAGCATCTAAGAGATCAAACCACGAAGAATGAAGCCCAATTCTTGTGCCTTGACGTCTTAGCTGTTGATTTCAAACCATGTTGCGCCACACTCTTGGAAAAGCTCCGAGCTTCGATTTGAGCCTCGGAAAAACGCCGAGTCTCGAATCGATCCACCATGTAAGGTGGGCAAAAACGGCCCGCCAACATGGTTGTCACTGCCACGACTGCCTGTCCCAGCACTTTCGACCTAAACTTATTCTGTTTAGTGTAGAAAATGAATAGCTGGGTTCCTGAAAGTTTGATTATCAAGGTAGCCTTTGCTCTGAATAGCTCAATAAAAAAGTGATGAATTTCAAATCTGAGCAAAATAACACACGACAAATTTTTAAATTGGTCGTGCATCTAGATTGCCAATTTTCGTTTTACGCGTTAAAAAAATATTGTTTGGAATAGCAACACAAATTAAACATTTAACGTTAAACATATCGAGCTCTTCCGAATAGAATAGGCGAAATTTGTGGTGGGAACTGGGACTGCAGTGATATTTCTGTTAATGAGCGGTCTTTGCGAATTTACAGAAAGGGGAAATGTGAGATCTTCCCGTTTTTGGAAGAGCTCACATTTCAGGCGGAAGAATTTCCGTACTTTGGAAATCCTGTAGCCGTCCCCACAGCAGTTTCCCAGTTCCCACCACAAATTTAGCCGGAACCACAAAAAATCCACCCAAATCGAAGATTGAATCTTTTTCCTGTTTTCACCAAAATAATCCGCATAATTTAACCGTTTTATTACCTATAACCGCAACTATTTTTCCAGTAATGTGTAAAACTATTTAATTTCATCTGAATAAATGATAAAATAGACTGAATTACTGTCAACAGACACGAATATGAATTGACAGAGAGGAATTTTTGAGCTATGGCAAACATTTTAAAAACTTGGATCGAAAGTGACAAACGCGAAGTAACGCGTATGGGCAAGATTGCGGACAAAGTCGAAGCGCTCGCTGATGATATGGCGAAGCTTTCCGACGAGGAGCTGCAAGCTAAAACCCCGGTGTTGAAGCAACGTATACAAGATGGGCAAACATTGGATCAGGTGCTTCCTGAAGCATTCGCCGTTGTGCGCGAGGGTTCGCGCCGCGTCTTAGGCTTGTATCCTTTTAGAGTGCAGATCATTGGTGGTATCACCTTGCATGAAGGTAATATTGCCGAAATGAAAACTGGCGAAGGTAAAACTTTAACGGCAACCATGCCGGTTTATTTGAATGCTCTTTCTGGTAAAGGCGTGCACGTTGTTACCGTCAATGAATATTTATCCGGTCGTGACGCTGAAGAAATGGGCGAGTTATATAAGTGGCTCGGCTTGACGGTTGGGTTGAACTTGAACGAAAAAAATACCGATCAGAAGCGCGAAGCCTATAACTGTGACATTACTTATTCAACCAACAGTGAGTTAGGGTTCGACTATTTGCGTGATAACATGGTTGTTTACAAGGAACAAATGGTTCAACGTCCCTTGAATTATGCCATCGTCGATGAAGTCGATTCGATTTTGATCGATGAGGCGCGGACACCTTTGATCATTTCTGGTCAGGCAACGCGTTCGACCGCAATGTATGTGCGGACCGATCGTTTCGTTAAAACCCTCAAAGAAGAGACGGATTATAAAATCGATTGGCAAACTAAATCGATTTCTTTAACCGAAGAGGGTATCAAGAATGCCGAAGCTTATTTCGGGACTAAAAACCTTTATGATATTGATAACACGGTCTTGAATCACCATTTGGATCAGGCATTGCGTGCTAATTATGTCATGTTGCTGGATGTTGATTATGTGGTTCAAGATATGAAAGTCATGATCGTCGACCAATTTACTGGGCGGGTCATGGAAGGTCGTCGTTATTCTGACGGGCTTCACCAAGCCATCGAGGCTAAAGAGGGCGTCAAGATCGAAGACGAATCTCAAACGATGGCCAACATTACGTACCAGAACTATTTCCGGATGTACAATAAATTAGCCGGTATGACAGGTACTGCTAAAACCGAAGAAGAAGAATTCCGTGAGATCTACAACATGGATGTGATTTCGATTCCGACCAACATGCCGGTTATTCGGAATGATGAGCCAGATTTACTTTACCCAAGTTTACAAAGTAAGTTCAAGGCCGTTGTGGGTGATATTAAGGCACGCCACGCCAAAGGACAACCAATTTTGGTGGGGACAGTTGCGGTTGAATCATCAGAACTACTGTCACACTTACTTGATCAAGAAGGCATTCCTCACGCAGTTTTGAATGCTAAAAATCATGCTAAAGAAGCCGAGATCATCATGAATGCCGGCCAACGTGGCGCCGTTACGATCGCTACCAATATGGCTGGTCGTGGTACCGATATTAAATTGGGGCCTGGTGTTGTTGACGTTGGTGGTTTGTGCGTGATTGGGACTGAACGTCATGAGTCTCGCCGTATCGATAATCAGTTACGTGGCCGTTCTGGTCGTCAAGGTGATCCTGGTGAGACGCAATTTTACCTGTCATTACAAGATGACTTGATGAAACGCTTCGGTTCTGAGCGGATCAAGGCATTCTTGGATCGCTTAAATGTGGCCGAGGATGATCAAGTGATTCAATCACGGATGATCACTCGCCAAGTTGAATCTGCACAGAAACGGGTCGAAGGTAATAACTACGACACCCGTAAAAATACGTTGCAGTATGATGATGTTATGCGTCAACAACGTGAAGTCATCTATTCACAACGAATGACCGTTATTTCTGCGACCGAGAGCTTGGAACATATCATCAAGCCAATGATGGCGCGCACGATCACCCATCAAGTTGATTTGCATACACAAGGCACTCAGACTGAGTGGAATTTGCAAGCACTTTATGACTACGCATTGGCTAATTTGGTTAACGAAGATGACATCACCCTCGATGATTTGAAGGGCAAGTCTGTAGATGAATTGAAGAAATTCTTCTTAGATATTTCCGATAAAAATTATGAAGACAAGAAGTCACAATTAGTTGATCCTGCACAAATGATCGAATTCGAAAAGGTTGTCGTTTTGCGGGTCGTTGATGACCACTGGACGCAACATATTGATGAAATGGATCAGTTACGCCAGTCGATCGGCTTGCGTGGCTATGGTCAGATGAATCCGTTAGTTGAATATCAAGAAGAAGGTTATCGCAAGTTTGAAGAGATGATCTCCGATATTGATTTCGATGTGACTCGTCTGTTCATGAAAGCAGAAATTCGCCGAGACATTAAGCGTTAAATTAAAATAGTAAGATTAGGGCGCTGTTCAAGGTTGTTTATTGACTGCGCCCTTTTTGAAGGGAAAATAATGGCGGGGGTTCCGGCGGGCGGGGCATGCTGACAGTCTGAACGTGCTGTGGGGGATAGCTTTCCGCTTTTCCAATAAACGTGTTCTGCAACATTGAAATCAGCAACTAAGAGATCAAGCCACGAAGAATAAAAATCAATTCTTGTGCCTTGACGTCCTAGTTGTTGATTTCAACCCATGTTGCGCCACACACTTGGAAAAGCTCCAAGCACGATTTGAGCCTTTTCCGGAAGAACGTCGTAAAAGTCTCAAATACGCCCCTTGCTGTAAATTCGCAAAGTACGCTCATTAACAGCAATTTCACTGCACGTCAGACTGTCAGCATGCCCCGCCGCCTCACGCGATTTATTTTAGCCTGAGTCTGTAATTTAAAATCTAATCTATATTTGAATAGAATAGGCGGAATTAGCGGAGAGAAAATGGTGACTCACAGTGATACTGGTGTTAATGAGCGGGTTTTGCGAATTTACAGCAGGGGGCGCATTTGAGATTTTCCTGTTCTTGGAAAAGCTCAAATCGTGCTCGAAGACAATTTGTTTTTTAATTGGCTGAGAGCTATCCCCCACAGTGAGTCACCATTTTCACGGAGCTAATTCCGCCGAAGGTAGCCCCAATACCAGTGTTAGTAATTTTTGAAAGGAAGTTTTTTCATGGAAATCAGTGAAATCAGGAATCAATTAAACGCGGCCACGGCCAAAATCAAGCAATTCAGGGGGTCTCTTTGACTTAGATGCCTTGGAAGAGTCGATTGCGTCGAACGAACACGAAATGACGGCGCCGGATTTTTGGGATAATGTGAATTCTGCCCAAAAATTGATCGACGAAAATAATCTTTTAAAGGAAAAGTACGACAATTTTAATCAACTTGTTACACAAGCGGACAATATTTCTGTTACCTTAGAGTTATTGCAAGAAGATGACGATGCCGAATTGCAAGAAGAGGTTGCCGGCGACTTGAGTCATCTGCAAGAACAGTTGCGTAATTATGAATTAAATTTATTGCTGTCTGAGCCTTATGACGCTCACAATGCCATTTTGGAAATCCATCCGGGTGCTGGCGGCACGGAATCTCAAGATTGGGGTTCGATGTTGCTGCGGATGTACCAACGTTGGGCGTCAAGTCATAATTTTAGCGTCGAAATGGCGGATTATCAGCCTGGAGATGAAGCTGGCTTGAAGAGCGTCACGCTGCTGATCAAGGGGCATAATGCCTATGGCTTGTTGCGTTCAGAAAACGGCGTTCATCGACTGGTGCGGATTTCGCCATTCGATTCCGCTGGTCGTCGACACACATCATTTGCGTCGGTCGAGATCATGCCGGAACTTGATAAAAGTATTCAGTTAGATATTAATCCCGACGATCTGCGGGTCGATGTTTTTCGCTCGAGTGGTGCTGGTGGTCAGCATATCAACAAGACTTCTTCTGCGGTGCGGATCACGCATTTACCAACTGGTATTGTCGTTAGCTCGCAAGCGCAACGGTCGCAATTACAAAACCGCGAAACCGCGATGAGTATGTTGGAAGCTAAACTTTATCAGTTGAAGCAAGAAGAACAACGGAAAAAAGAAGCGGCAATCAAAGGCGAACAAGCCGATATTGGTTGGGGTTCGCAGATCCGTTCGTACGTTTTTCACCCGTACACGATGGTCAAAGATCACCGGTCCAATTATGAGAGTGGCAATGGTCAAGCCGTGATGGATGGCGACTTAGACGAATTTATTTATCATTATTTGCAATGGCAATTACAACAGAAGAACCCAGATTAATGGGGCTTGTCCTTGAGGTGACAAAATGATCAAACTTTTAAACGTAACGAAACGCTATTCAAACGGCGTGGAAGCTTTAAAAAATATCACACTGACGATTGAACAGGGTGAATTTGTCTATTTAGTTGGCCAAAGTGGTGCCGGTAAATCAACATTAGTTAAATTACTCTACCGCGAATTGGTGCCAACAGAAGGTTTCATTACCATCAACAACTTCGATCTGCGACAAATGCGCGAGCGTCAAGTACCGCAATTACGACGCACACTTGGCGTGGTTTTCCAAGATTTCAAACTCTTACCAAAAATGACCGTTGCTGAAAATATTGGCTATGCCTTACAGGTTATTGGCAAATCTGATTCCGAAATCAACGATGCCGTCTCCCAAGTGTTAGCTGAAGTTGGGCTATCCGATCAAGCCGACCACTTTCCCGATGAATTATCTGGTGGGCAGCAACAGCGTGTGGCAATCGCCCGCGCCATCGTGAATGATCCCAAGACCGTGATTGCCGACGAACCAACGGGTAATCTCGATCCGCAAACATCTAACGATATTATGGCGATCCTGGCGCGAATCAACGCCAAGGGAACGACCGTTATCATGGCGACTCATAATCAACAAATCGTTGATGAACTACCACAGCGCGTCGTTGAAGTGGCACACGGTCAAATTATTCGAGACGAACAAGGAGGGCAATACACACATGAATTGGACAACGATTCGCAACCATCTGCAAGATAGTTTCAAGAGTATTAAACGTAATGGCTGGATGGCGTTCGCCGCAATCAGTGGGGTTGCCGTCACAATTTTGCTCGTCGGGATTTCACTGGCAGTCGTGCTTAATGTGACCAAACTTTCTCGCGACGTCGAAAATGACGTGCGCGTCCAAGTCGCCGTCGAACCGAAGACCACTGCAAAACAGAAAGACAAGCTAGAAGCACAGCTTAAAGATATTCCATCCGTTAAAAAAATTACCTATTCATCCAAGGCGAATGAATTGACAAAAATCGTCAGCCAATATGGGAGCTCGTTTAAAATGTTCGGTGGCGATGATAATCCATTGCCAGACATGTTCATTCTAGAAGCGAGTGATCCACAGAAGACCGTCACCATCGCCAATCGTGCCAAAAAATTGACCCACGTTTCGCGGGCTAGTTATGGTGGTAGCCAAACCAAGAAACTGTTCAGTACCATGAACAGTGTACGTAACTGGGGCTTGGCGTTCTCGATTCTGTTGTTGTTCGTGGCCGTTTTCTTGATTTCAAATACGATTCGGATCACGATTTTATCGCGAAGTACGGAAATCGAAATCATGCGTTTAGTCGGGGCAACGCGCTGGTATATTCGCTGGCCATTCATTCTGGAAGGTGCTTGGACAGGACTGCTCGGCGTCATCGTGCCTTTGATCGCTATCGATTTAGGTTATAGCAGTATTTTCCGTGGCGTCGGTCGTCAGTTAGCGACTTCTGGCTACAGTCTGATTCAGCCACAAGCGCTGATCTGGCCACTGAATATTTCCTTACTGGTGATTGCCATGTTGATCGGTGCATTTGGTGCCGCCATCTCCATGCGTCGTTTCCTGAAAGTTTAATCGAATTGATTCGAAGCTATTCACAAACTGTGAATAGCTTTTTTTCGTCTAATACCGATTCGATTAAGAACGCACGTTATTTTTAAAATAGCAAACAACAAAGTTTGTGCAGTTTATTCAATGTGTTACGCTTAATTAAGACGAAGTGGAGAGGGAGTTTTATAGATGAAAATTGCTTTCGTAACGCCTTTTTTATCCGGGCAGGGTGGTACCGAGACTGTATTACTTAAAGTTTTAAATTACTTAGCGCAAAATATGACGAACCATCAGTATGAATTGGTTCTCACAGAAGGGTCACAGCATAAGCAGTGGTTAAAGCGGTTGGATCGTCGTATCGAAATCACCGAAAACCCGACGCGCAATCCGATCACAGTCCGCTTGTTTGAACGTCATTATTTTTCGACTACGCCGGCCGAGTTGATCATTTCTTTGGGATCGCGGCCGATCTTCGTCGCGTCGCAAGTTCGTGATCATCTGAAACGGCCCTATAAAATCGTGTCTTGGATCCACAGCACGTTGAAAAATGTCCGCTGGTTCGATCCAGACAGTTTGCAACATGCCGATGCGCATTTAGCAATCAGTAGTGGCATCGCCGATCAAATGAAAGACTATGGCATCGCCGCAGATCGAATTTACACGATTTATAATCCGGTAACGCCCTGTGAGGCTTTAATTCCGCGGAGTCAGCCTGGTGAAACAACTCGGTTTATTTTCGTCGGCCGGATTCAATATCGGGGTCAAAAAGATCTCAAGGCGCTACTCGGTGGCCTGCAAAACTTGCGTGGTGATTGGACGATCGATTTCTACGGTGCGGGAAATGGGCTCAATGAGTGTAAGGACTTTATTAAACGCCATCCGCAATTGAAACCGCGAGTGCGTTGGCACGGCTGGATCACCGATCCATGGGCAGAAATTCAAACTGCGGATGCATTGTTATTGAGTTCGAAGTTCGAGGGCTTGCCAATGGTTCTTCTGGAAGCGATGAGCCATGGTATCCCGTGCGTTTCCAGCGATTGCCCCACAGGCCCGGCAGATATCATTCAAGATGGCAAAAATGGGTTCCTTTATCCGCTGGGCAATACCGGTAAGCTGCATCATGCACTCGACCGGGTCGTTCAGGGTTATGAGTTTGATGATGAAGAGACGATCCGCGCCAGTATTGATAAGTTCTATGATCAAAATTATTTCACGCGGGTGCAAGAAGTGATCGAGCATATTGTTCGGCAATAACGAATGGATGGAAAAGCTGACTGCGGTTTTGGGTCAGCTTTTTTTGGTTGATAACAAGATGCAAGATACGGTCTACCTGCGGTCGAAAGTGCTGGGGCAGGCAGGTCTGTGGCTGTGGGACCGCTCTCCGCTTTTCCAAGGGCGGGAAAAGCTCCGAGCTTCGATTCGAGCCTCGGAAAAACGCCGAGTCTCGAATCGATCCACCATGTAAGGCGGGCAAAATCGGCCCGCCAACATGGTTGTCACTGCCACGACTGCCTGCCCCAGCACTTTCGACCTAAACTTATTCTATTTAGTGTAGGAATTGAATAGCTGGGTTCCTGGAAGGTGATTCTCAAGGCAGCCTTTACTCTAAATGGCTCGATAAAAAATGTGATGAATTTCAAATCTGCGCAAAATAACACACGACAAATTTTAAAATAGGTGCAGAATGGCCTGAAAAGCCGATATCATAGTATTTCAGACGAAAGATTGCGTCTATTTTTAAATTTGTCGTGTACCTAGGTTACCAATTTTCGTTTTGCGCGTTTAAAAGATATTGGTCTGAATAGAAACGTAAATTAAATATCCAACGTTAAACCTATCGAGCTCGTCTGAATAGACTAGGCGAAATTTGTGGTGGGAACTGGGACTGCAGTGGCATTTCTGTTAATGAGCGGTCTTTGCGAATTTACAAAATGGGGAAATGTGAGATCTTCCCGATTTTGGAAGAGCTCACATTTCAGGCGGAAAACTTTTGGCGTACTTCCAAAAGCTTGGAGCCGTCCCCACAGCAGTTTCCCAGTTCCCACCATAAATTTAGCCGGAACCGCAAAAAATCCACCAATCGAAGATTGATTTTTCATTGTAACCTCCTCAACATTCAAGACCCCACGACCGCGCAAATGACCGCCCAGCATGCTATACTAATTATTAACAGGGAAACAATGGAGCAGACAATGGCAAGAATTTTAGTAGTGGATGACGAGCCGACAATTCGGCAATTGATAACTTATAATTTGCAGCAGGCACATTACGCGGTGACCGAGGCCGCAGACGGCGCGCAGGCGTTGGAGCTCGCGCTAAATCAAGACTTTAATTGCATCGTCTTAGATTTAATGTTGCCTAAAATCGACGGGATCGAAGTGACGAAGCGATTGCGCAGCGCTGACGTGCAAACGCCGATCATTATGTTGACCGCCAAGCAAGAAGAGGCTGATAAAATTATCGGCTTAGAATTAGGTGCCGATGATTATATGACCAAGCCGTTTAGTCCGCGAGAATTGTTGGCGCGGATCAAAGTGATCGGCCGTCGCGGCAAACTCAAAACCGCAACCGCCGATTTTCCACAGACGGTTCATTTCGGTCCGGTGAGTTGGCAACTCGATCAACATCATCTGGTGAATGGAGAGGCCACGTTGAGCTTGACTAAGAAGGAATATGAGCTACTGAAATATTTAGTCGAGAATGTGGGCAAAATCGTCTCCCGCGAACAAATTATGGCGAGTGTTTGGCAGACGCAAGAGTCAGTTATGAGCCGAATGGTTGATATTCAGATCAGCCATTTACGCGATAAAATTGAACCGGATCCAAAGGAAGCCCAGTTTTTACAAACGGTCAGGGGCTTTGGATATCGGTTGGAGGTTAGTGAAAATGAAAAGTAAATTAAGATTACGGCGGTTTTGGATCGGATTTTTGGCGGTGTGTTTTTATCTGCTGATGTTTTTCTTGGTGAATCAGTTTTTAGCGACGAGTCAACGCGAACAGCTGCAGCATTTCGGCAATGAATATCAACAAGAAGTCGATACAGCCGATCACAGTCAGACCTTTGCCCGCTGGCGGAAAAACTTCCAGATTCATTCGATCGATCTGCCAGTCGAAGGGTCTACTGAGTTGGCGCGCGTTGCCAAGAATGTGGTGAATCATAACCTTATTAATTCCAACGACCCGTTTACGCGGGTTCAATATCAGGGCCGCTCGAATTGGCTCTATCTCGTCACCGACGCCAATAATAATCGACAGGCGATCCTGGTTCAGCCGGTCAGCACGATCCAACACGATTATTTGCGGACTTGGATGGTATTTACGATTATTTATTTATTGATCGTCAGTCTGTTGAGCTTGCTATTATTCCGTTCCAGCCAGAAAAGACAGCAGAAAATCAAACAATTAACTGCCAATTTAAAAACGATCGAAGAAAATCAAGAACAGGAACCGGTCATTTTGACGCCAGACGATCCGCTATTCGATTTGGCGAGTCAAGTCAATCGGCTAGGACAATCGATGAGCGACCAATTTGCCGACGCTAAGTTACAAAAGCAGAGTCTGCGTTCATTGATCGAAAATCTGCCCTTGGGCGTGATGTTGCTCGATGAAAGTGGTCAAGTTGAAATGGCCAATCATGCGTTAGGCGAAATTTTGGATACGCACGTTTGGCCCGATCACTTGGCCAACTATATGGATTATGTTAAAACTTATGCGCTCAGCCGCATGATCGAGCACGCTTTGCGCAATCCAACTAAGCACACCCATCGTCGTCGTGATATTCAATTAGTCGGAGACGAAGGCCGGTTCGTGGCTGCCGACGTAATTTCATTAGTCAGTCAAGTGGGCACTGAGCAGAAGCAAAAAGTATTGGTCATGCTTTATGATTTGACCGAAATTAAACAAAACGAACGGATGCAATTGGATTTCGTCACCAATGCGAGCCACGAATTACGCACGCCGGTAACTTCGATCGCCGGTTTTGCCGAAACATTGCTGGATGGTGCCAAAGATGATCCTGAAAAATCAACTGAATTTTTAAAAATTATTCGCGATCAAGCGCAACATTTGGAAGCCTTGATCCATGATATTCTGTTGTTATCGAAGGCCGATCAAGATCGACCACTGAAATGGGAGCCTGTTGATGTTGGGCAGGTCGTGAACGAAGAGGTTCAAGTCTTGCATCAACCGATCAAGGACCACCAGTTGCACGTGTCGGTCGTGACTGATCAATATCAACAACCAACGCTGACTGATCAAGTTAAAATTCGCCAGATCATTCGCAATTTGCTAACGAATGCCGTTTCTTATAATCATCCTGATGGCAAAATTATTGTGCAATTGCAGACGACGGCCGATTCGCTGGTCATGAACGTGCAAGATACGGGTGATGGCTTGACTACTGAAGATCAGGCGCGTGTTTTCGAGCGCTTTTACCGGACGGATCATTCTCACCAACACGATCAAGGCGGCACCGGTCTCGGATTGGCGATCGTCGCCAATCTGGTCGATCAACTGGGTGGCAAGGTCAGCGTGAAGAGCCAGCTAGGTGTCGGCAGTATTTTCACAGTGGAATTACCGCTGAATGTGGAAAAATAAATTCCGATAGAAATTGATTTAGTTGCGGTCGTGGCCTTGGCCCAGTCCGAATTGGCTGTGGGGACGGTTCCAGGATTTCCGTATTTTGGAAATCCTGGAACCGTCCCCACAGTCAGATTTGCCTGGGTCCGAGATTGCGACCGGAGGTAGATGAGGGCTACGGTTCTGTTGCTGACGAGCTAAAACGTGCTCGAAGTGACTGAAATCTAGCGTCTAAGAAACTAAAACAAAAAATTTAAGTGCGAATTTTACGTTTTAGTTATCTTAGTCGTAGATTTCAACCCGTCACTTCTCGCACTCTAAAATTTACAATACTTTTACATTAATTGTGCTTTTTTGTTACATGATACCCATATACTTGTAGTTAGTTATCATGGAGGAATGAAACTTGAAGAAGAGATTGATCGCGCTATTGGGATTAACTTCACTGCTTGTTATCTTGTCGGGTTGTCAGTTGAAGCAGACTGGCGAGTCGATTACGGCCGTTGGGTCTTCGGCGTTGCAGCCGTTGGTCGAGGCGGCGGGGGATCGTTTCACGGAGGATAATCCTGGCCAATTCATTAATGTTCAAGGTGGTGGGTCTGGGACGGGCTTGTCGCAAATTCAGGCTGCTTCTGTGGAAATCGGGAATTCTGATCTTTACGCGGAACAGAAATCTGGGATCGATCCGAAAGATTTGGTCGATCATAAGGTTGCTGTTGTCGGCGTGACGCCGGTCGTGAATCCGGAGATCTCGGTCAAAAACTTGAGCACGGATCAGTTGGCGAAGATTTTTTCTGGTGATATTACCAATTGGAATAAGCTTGGTGGTCCGAATCAGAAAATCGTTGTGATCAACCGTGCGCAGGGTAGCGGGACGCGCGATACCTTCGAGCGTTGGGTGATGAAGGGTCGCAGCACGATGCAGGCGCAGGAACAGGATTCTACGGGGATGGTGCGGCAGATCGTGGCTTCGACACCAGGCGCCATCAGTTACATGGCCTTTCCGTATGTCGATAAAACCGTGAAGACGGTCAATGTTGACAACGTGACGCCTACTGACAAAAATGTGCAGATCAATAAATGGAAAATTTGGTCGTATGAACATATGTATACGAATGGAAAACCGACGGGCTTGACCGCCAAGTTCATGACGTATATTTTATCCGACACGATCCAAGACGAGATCGTTGGTGAAATGGGTTATATTCCCATCAAGGATATGAAAGTGAGTCGGACTTTAGCGGGAAAGGTGGCAACGATCAATGAATAATGATGAAATTCGGGCCAGCCTTTTAAAACGTTCGCGGGCTAGTAAAAACGAAATATTTGGAAAAGTTATTTCTGGTATTTGTATCACAATTATTATTGGTGTGGTTGTTTCGATCTTTTATTTCGTCGCATCGAAAGGGTTGGCAACTTTTTTCACGGATAAAGTTAATCTGTGGAAGTTTTTGACGGGAACGGTTTGGAATCCTAGCACGAATGATGCGCAGGGCGATCCACAAGTTGGCGCGTTGCCAATGATCGTCGGTTCGTTCTCTGTCACGTTCTTAGCGGCAATTGTGGCGACACCATTTGCCATTGGTGCAGCAGTCTTCATGACCGAAATATCGCCAAAATTGGGCAAGCGGGTTTTGCAGCCTGTTATCGAATTATTAGTGGGGATTCCTTCGGTTGTTTATGGCTTTATTGGCTTATCAGTTGTGGTCCCATTTGTTCGTCGTACTTTTGGTGGTAGTGGTTTCGGGATTTTATCAGGAACGTTTGTCTTGTTCGTCATGATTTTACCAACGGTCACTTCAATGACTGTCGACGCGCTCAACAGTGTGCCGCGGAATTATCGCGAGGCTTCATTGGCATTGGGCGCGACGCGTTGGCAAACGATTTATAAAGTGGTCTTACGTGCTTCTGTTTCGGGTATCATCACCGCAGTTGTCTTCGGAATGTCGCGGGCATTTGGTGAAGCCTTGGCCGTTCAAATGGTCATTGGGAATGCGATGCTATTACCAGGCAACCTCATTTCGCCAGCGTCGACGTTGACCAGTGTCCTGACCATGGGCATGGGGAACTCTGTCATGGGTTCACTGAGCAATAACGCGCTATGGTCACTGGCCTTATTGTTATTGATCATGCCATTGGTCTTCAATATTCTGATTCGCTGGATCGGTAAGAGGGGAGCGATGCATTAATGACAGCACGTAAATGGGATAAAGTTGCGACAACCGTTTTGTATTTGATTTCGATTTTCATTATTTTCGTCCTGGCATTCTTGTTGCTCTATATCTTGATTTCAGGATTGCCTCATGTCAGTTGGCATTTCATTACCGGCCGTTCTAGTTCGTTTGAAGCCGGCGGTGGGATCGGTGTTCAGTTATTCAACTCAATTTATTTATTAGTCTTAGCAATGATTATTTCCGTGCCATTATCATTAGGCGCTGGGATTTATTTATCAGAGTACGCGCCGAAAAATTGGGTGACCAGTTTGATCCGTAACGCGATCGAAGTTTTGAGCTCTTTGCCTTCAGTTGTCGTCGGATTATTCGGTTTCTTGGTCTTTTCGATCAACTTTAAGTTTGGGTTCTCAATTTTATCGGGTGCCTTGGCGCTAACGGTCTTTAATCTGCCCTTATTAACGCGCAAGGTGGAAGATTCGTTGCAGGCGATTCATTATACCCAGCGAGAAGCCGGCTACGCTCTGGGCCTCTCACGGTGGGAAACAGTGATCCATGTCGTGGTACCCGCTGCACTGCCCGGAATTATTACCGGGATGATCTTAGGCATGGGCCGAATCTTCGGTGAAGCGGCTGCTTTGATTTATACCGCCGGCCAAAGTTCACCGCCATTAGATTTCAGCAATTGGAATCCAATGTACATTGCCAGCCCCTTGAATCCAATGCGCTCGGCCGAAACGTTAGCCGTTCATATTTGGAAAATTAATTCAGAAGGTATTATTCCAGATGCCACTCAAGTTTCGGCGGCATCTTCTGCGGTTTTAGTTTTATTCGTGTTATTATTAAATCTCGCCGCTCGTTATGTGGGCAACCGCTTGTACGGCCGCTTAACTGGTGTAAAGGAGCGCAAATAAATCATGCAGAATTATGACAGTTCAGATCGCTATTTGAAAAATCTCGACGATGGTAACCGCGAAATTGCGCTCACGACGGACGATCTTCACGTTGCTTATGGAACTCACGAAGCAATTCATGGGGTCTCACTGGGATTCGAGCGTTTCAAAATTACCGCCTTGATCGGCGCGTCTGGTTCGGGCAAGTCTACTTATCTGCGCTCGCTGAATCGGATGAACGATAATATTGCCGGCACCAAGGTTACGGGAAAGATTATGTATCGTGGGTTGGATATCAACGGTGATAATATTGATGTTTATGAAATGCGTAAACATATTGGCATGGTTTTCCAACAGCCGAATCCATTTGCTAAGTCGATCTATGAGAACATCACCTTCGCGTTGAAGCGCCATGGTGAAAAGCGCAAAGATGTGCTGGACGAAGCCGTTGAACGGACGTTGAAACAGGCCGGCTTGTGGAAACAGGTCAAGGACGATCTGCATCAAAGCGCACTCGCCTTATCTGGTGGGCAGCAACAACGTTTGTGCATCGCCCGTGCTATCGCGATGAAGCCAGATATTCTCTTGCTGGATGAACCGGCGAGTGTGCTCGATCCGGTTTCTACGGCGACGGTTGAAGATACGCTGATGGAATTGAAAAAAGATTATACGATTATTATCGTGACCCACAACATGCAACAAGCCGGGCGAATCAGCGACTACACCGCGTTTTTCCACTTGGGTGATGCGTTGGAGTATGATGAAACGCGGAAAATCTTCACGCGACCTAAGATCAAAGCGACGGAAGATTATGTGTCTGGGCATTTTGGGTAAGATACTTATTGATTGAAATAGCAGAAGCTCATGATCTACCTCCGGTCGAATTTGTTCCGTGGAATAGTGGACAGCACCGTGGGGGATAGCTCTCAGCCAATTAAAAAGCAAATTGTCTTCGAGCACGATTTGAGCCTTTTCCGAAAACCACGAAAAAGTCTCAAATGCGCCCCCTGCTGTACTGGCTCCCACGGCGCTAACGATGTCATTATCCGTAACTCACAAAGTTCGAACGGCTAAAGCAAAATTCGCAAAACCGGCTCATTAACACCAGTTTCACGGTGTGTCCACTATTCCACTCCACAAATTTGACCTATTCTATTCAGATTAGCTATCAAACATTAATTGTTTTATTCAGCTTTTTATTATTAATTGTCAACAATCCTGATTTGTTCAACTATACTTTGTTATTAAGTTATGAGCCTAAATCAGCTTAAGTTTAGGCCGTGATCTTGAGACAAGGCAGACTGGCAGTGAAAAAATTCTTAGCAGGTGGGGTTGTACCTGCCTAGAATTTGGGTCGTATTTGAGACCTTCCCGTTTTTGGAAGGGCTCAAATCGAAGGTGGAAAACTTTTGGTGGTTTTCCAAAAGCTTGGAACCGTCCCCACAGCCAGTGCTGCATTGACTCAAGATCACGGCCGAAGTAATTCCATTTTCCACCACTACTCAAACGAGGAGTAAAAATATATGTCTGAAGATAACGACCTGATCACCGTTCAAGACCTTCACTTGTATTATGGTCAAGTAGAGGCGCTAAAAGGGGTCTCGATCAATTTTAAAAAGAATGAAATCACGGCCGTCATTGGCCCGTCTGGTTGTGGGAAATCCACGCTATTGAAGACGATCAACCGCCTGAACGACTTAGTGCCCAACGTTACGGTGACGGGCACGGTCGAGGTGGATGGTCAGAATATTTACGCGCCGGGCATGGATGCGGTCGAATTGCGCAAACAAGTCGGCATGCTGTTCCAGCAGCCGAATCCGTTTCCGTTTTCGATCTATGAGAATGTGACTTACGGCTTGCGTATTTCCGGTGAAAAAAATAAAGCCGTGCTCGACGAAGCCGTCGAAAAAAGTCTTTCTGCCGCTGCAATCTGGGATGAAGTCAAGGATCGATTGCACGACAACGCGCTGAGTTTATCCGGTGGTCAGCAACAGCGAATCTGTATCGCGCGCGTTCTAGCGACGAAGCCGAAAGTAATTCTGATGGATGAACCAACGAGTGCCCTGGATCCGATTTCCAGCGATAAAATCGAACGCACGATGTTGAAATTAAAAGAAGATTATTCGATCGTGATCGTGACCAGAAACATGCAACAGGCATCACGGCTGTCAGATCGAACGGCCTTTTTCCTAGCTGGTCAACTGATCGAGTTCGGCGAAACTAGAGACATCTTCATGCAACCAAAGCGCAAAGAAACCGAAGACTATATATCAGGTCGGTTCGGGTAGAAGTGCGGCGGAAAAACTCGTCAGTGCTCGCAACATAATCGTGCTCGTCACCACTGAAATTTCCGCTTAACTGGCTAATGATGAAATTCCAAAAGCAGAATTTGATCATTAGTCGAGTTAATGCTCGATTTCACCCGTGGCGACTCGCAACATAACTATGCTTGAACTGACTGTCTGCTATAGCTAAGTTATCAAGAACTGAATTCAAAAAGCGAATTAAGTTCTTGATAGACTTAGCTTACGCAGCCAACCCGTCAGTGCTCGCAACATAATCGTGCTCGAGGCCATTGAAATTTCCGCTTAACTAACTCATGATGAAATCCAAAACACGGATTTTATCATGAGTTGAGTTAATGCTCGATTTCAACCCATGGTCTCTCGCAACATACCTGTGCTCGGTGGCACTGAAATTAAGTGTCTAAGTACCAATAACTTGAATCCAAAAGCAGGATTTAAGTTATTGGCAACTTAGTCATTAATTTCACCCGTGCCACCTCGCAACATACCAAAAAGGGAGGAATATAAGATGTTTAGACAAAATTTTGAGGATGAGCTAAATGATTTGCACGTTCGCTTTTCTGAGATGGGAATGATGGTCAATGAGGCTATCTACAAATCTGTGAATGCGTTCATCAATCACGATAAGGCGCTGGCTAAAGAAGTTATCGCTGCCGACAAACACATTAATGAGCGTGAAACCGACTTGGAAAAAAGATCTTTCGAGATGATTGCTTTGCAACAGCCGGTCACTTCTGACTTGCGGATGATCGTGACGGTCATGAAGGCAAGTTCTGATCTGGAACGCATGGGCGATCACGCAGTCAGTATTGCTAAATCAACGATTCGCGTGAAGGGCAATGTGCGCGTGCCTGAAATCGAACAGGTGCTCGCTGAAATGGCCACGAAGGTTAAGCAAATGGTCGAGGAAGTTTTGGACGCGTATGTTAAGGCAGACATCAAGCGCGCGACCGATATCGCCGCCGAGGATAAAAATGTCGATGCTTTTTCGAACAAAATTTATCAAATGTGTGTGGCGCAAATGCAGGCCGATTCCGAAACAATCGTCGGCGCGATGGACTACATGCTGGTCGATAATTTTCTCGAGCGTATCGGCGATTATGTGACCAACATTTGCGAGTGGATCGTCTATCTCGACACCGGTAAGCTGGTCGAGTTGAATTCAAACGCTAAAGAAGACAATGTACTATAAAAAATGAACCAAATTGAAACAGGATCAAAAGTATGCTGGTTTAAGCATACTTTTGATCCTGTTTTTGAATAGATAAAGTGTCGTCTATTAGTGATTAATGTTTCTGGTCAATTTTATATTCGGCAATGGCTTCGGTAAGTGTTTGCGAGAAGTTCAGATTTAATTCATGACCAAGTTTATCCGCCCAGGTTGGAATCGTCAGTGTTTTTTTGATGGGGTGATCATTATTGAGGTAGTCAGATAAATCAACCGTCACCATCGAGATGAAAGACTTTGCTGGATCATAAGTTAATGTGAAATCTGGATCGTTTTTGAACGGGTTATTATCCGCCAAAGACAAGCGATTAATATTGGACTGTTGAGGTGTTTCTTCGCCATTTTCAATCAAGTCGGCGAGATTGATGCCCAGCCAATCCGAAGCCATATACATTGCGTCGGTAATATTGTCACCTTGTGTTGCAGAATTCTTGAAATCAGGAAAAGTCACAAAGTACTTCACGGATTCACGATCATCATAATAAAATAGTGCTGGATAACTAAGCCGCATAATTAACTCCCTCCTTTGATGAAATTAAGACAATGATGATAAACCTGCTTCTTTCTTAATCCCACGCTCTGTGTATTTGTTTAGTTCGCCATGAGGAATAGTGATTGGCCGTTTACCAGCCATTTCCATTTTAATGTGAGAACCTTTTCCACCAGCAGTTTGTATCCAACCATTGGTTTTTAATAATTTGACCATTTGTTTTTGCGTCATGGGCATAGAAAACATACCTCCACATAAAAATGATTTTACACGTATTGCACGTATAAATCAAATCTCAAGATTATGATTTGAAAATGATACTTAGATCAGAAATATAGCTGTTATTGCTTTTACAAACCTATGTTCGTATAATGGGGCTGTAAGCAAAAGTACCTCAAAATCTGGAGGAGACAACTATGGATCTAAAAGAATTTATCAAATATTTCGAAAGCCTGACCACGGCCAAACAAGAATTTTGTAATAAGGCAACTGATCATCAACAACAAATAAACGCCGATCGCGCACCAGTCCGGCGTTGGAATGACGCCGTCGTTGCCGTGCAAGTTGAGAAAATATGGCAAGAAGTTGTTGAGCAATTATATAACAACATAAAAAACACGATCACGAACGACCAGGACGCCAACGAATGGCACCAGCGAATGGAAGCTGAGGACTTCATGGATGAGGTCGACGATTCGATTCGGGGAATTCAGCTGGATGGGGAAGAAGACTAATGAGCTGTTATTTACAATAACTTGATAAGCTATAACAAATAATGCGCTTTCATGTTACAATCAAAGAAGCAAGAAAGTTGAGACGGTTGGCCAATCCAACGAAAGTGAGATGATCGCCTATGCGCGTAATTCAAAATCTGAAGTGGGGAGGTGTCTTGTTGTCCATAGCTGAAACGTTATCGCTGATGCTGGCATTTGGGATGTTTATTGCCACAATGCTGAATTTGGTCATCACGATCGTGAAGCTGTTTTTCGACAATAAAAAATAGCCGTCCATAACTTTTGACGGAGTTAGACGACTAGTTTTTAATGTTCTAATGAAGTCAACCGTCTTAAACGGTTTTGCTGGAGGCCTGTTACGCAAATAGCAGGTCTCTTTTTATATACTCAGTATAACTGATAAGTGTGGGAACTTCAACAGATTGGTTGTAGGTATTGAGTTTTGTCCTCGTTGTAGTTCAGATATGGTTTGCGAGAATAGAAGTATATAATAAAAGTCTAAGATAACTTACGGATAGCAAAGAAGCGTCGTACAGAAAATTATTCGTGAAACGACGTATTTTTTAAATAATGGCGAATTTAAATCTGAGATAATCTAACATACTGAATAGCCAGCAACTTAAATAAATGCAGCTGTATGTATTGATGACTCAACAATCTGAGCTTTGGCTTCTTGATTATTTTTAAATTTTATGTGATCCTATAGATATATTTATAGATAAGAAGGGTGTTCATGAGTAAACAATTTCATGTAGTTGGTGCAGTTCTAATAAAAGATGGTCGGATTTTATGCTGTCAGCGTGGACCGGGGAGAACATTAGAGAATTTCTGGGAATTTCCAGGTGGTAAAATTGAAGTTGGTGAAACACCGCGTCAGGCCTTACAACGTGAGCTTGAAGAAGAATTGAAGATTGAAGTCAACGTTGCAGAAAATGAGTTTGTTTCTGCATCATATGATTATGAGTTTGGTACAGTTAATATGAAAACTTTTATTTGTCAATTAATCTCTGGTGAGCCAATACTAACTGAGCATATTGCGATTAAATGGCTGAAGCCTTCTGAATTAGCAAAATTAACTTTTGCACCGGTTGATGTATCAACTGCAAAAGAAATCATACAACTTGGAGATTACCATGAATTCTTCTAAGCTACTTGCGCAATCGCTGAAGCATGGTTTTATTGACAAAGATATTGCAGGATCTCAACTTGATCCTAAATTAATTGTCAATCAACCTGAAAAACAAGACTTTCTTTTAAATACTTTACAAGAAGAAGTTGAGAGTTGTCGAAGCTTCTTTTTTTCAGTGGCTTTTATTACCCAAGATGGATTAAATAGCATTAAAACACAATTAGCCGATTTGGCGCAACGGGGTATCTCTGGCAGATTATTAACTTCAACTTACCTTGGTTTCAATGATCCGTTCGTATTTGAATCATTGCTCAGAATCCCCAATTTGGATGTGCGAATCTCTAGCAAAAACGGCTTTCACTCAAAAGGGTACCTATTTGAAAGATCAGATTATTATACATTCATTATTGGTAGCTCTAATTTAACAATGAGTGCCCTGAAGCTTAATTATGAGTGGAATATTCGTTTGAGTTCACTTGATTATGGTGAAGTGATACTCCAGGCAAAAAATCATCTAGAAGATGAATGGTCACAGTCGAAGCCGCTAGACTCTGAATGGATACAGAAATATGCAGAGACATACCAGCAGCCAAAGACAGTTGTTCAACCAGACATGATTGAGGATGAACCGGTTCTTGGAGAATATATTGTTCCAAACAAAATGCAGAAGATGGCATTAAAAAACTTACAAGAGCTGCGTGAAACCGGAGCGAAAAAAGGATTGGTTATTTCAGCGACAGGTACAGGTAAAACCTATTTAGCTGCATTTGATGTGGCACAGTTTGCACCCAGGCGATTTCTTTTTATTGTCCATCGTGAACAAATTCTAAAAAAAGCAAAAGAATCGTTTAAAAAAATACTCGGTGGCAATGATAGCGATTATGGAATCTTGTCAGGTAATTCTAAAGAAACTGAAGCAAAATATCTTTTCGCGACAATTCAGACGATCTCCAAAGATAACTACTTGGAGCAATTTCCACAAGATTATTTCGATTATGTGCTCGTGGACGAAGTACATAAGGCAGGTGCAGGTTCCTACCAGAAAGTGATCAATTATTTGGATCCAAAATTTCTTCTCGGCATGACAGCAACACCTGAGCGAACAGATGGTTTCAATATTTTTGAACTATTCGATTATAATATTGCTTATGAAATTCGTCTTCAGGAAGCGCTGGAAGAGGATCTTTTATGCCCGTTTAATTATTTTGGTGTAACAGATTATGAAAAAAATGGACAAATAATAGAGACAACAAGTGATTTAGCTGAGTTAGTTGAAGAAGAACGTGTTAGATATTTAATTGAAAAGATCAATTATTATGGCTGTTATCAGAATGATGCGAAGGGACTAGTTTTTTGCAGTCGTAAAGATGAAGCCAAGAAGTTGGCTGATTTGTTCAGTTCAAAAGGAATTCGCTCTGTATATTTATCTGGCGAAGATGATATTGATGAACGTGAAAAGCAAATAGAGCGACTTGAAGATGGCATAATTAGTTATATTTTTACGGTCGATATCTTTAATGAGGGTGTCGATATCCCCAAAATAAATCAAATTATCTTGTTGAGGAATACGCAGTCGAGTATTATTTTTATTCAGCAACTCGGTCGTGGACTGAGAAAAGATCCTTCTAAAAAATTTGTAACTGTAATTGATTTTATCGGTAATTATAGGAATAATTATATGATACCAATGGCATTGTCTGGGGATGTTTCTGGTAACAAGAATAACATGCGTAAGGATACATTTGACACATCTTATATTTCTGGACTCTCTGCAGTCAATTTTGAAGCTGTTGCTAAAGAAAAAATATATTCTGCTATTGATAGTGCGAAGCTCGACTCAGTGAGTGCACTTAAAAAAGCATTTTTTCAATTGAAAATGAGACTGAACAGAGTTCCATATTTACTAGATTTCAAGGAATCTAATGTATTGGATCCTCAGTTGGTTGCTACTAAAGAATCTTCCTACTATGGATTTCTGGTAAAGATACATGAAAATGAAGGTACGATCTCAGAAGCTGATAATCAATTGATGAAGTTTTTTTCCAAAGAATTACTATCTGGAATGCGCAAACAGGAATTAGTGGTTATTAGAGCATTGGTGGGCGAAATCAATCAATTATCTACTGCTGATTTACAGTCACTATTTATTAAAAATGGATTAACAGCTACCGATGAAGTAGTGAATTCAGTTATAAACGTGTTGACAATTGATTTTTATGCCGGAGGTCAAGCAAAATCTTATCATGGAGCAGCATTTATTCAGATTGAAAATGGTCAAGTGATAAGTTCAGCTCAATTGAAGACGGCACTTAATAATGAGTATTTTAAGTTTTTATTGATGGACGCATTAAAGACGGCTGAAAAGAATAGTGAGAAGTATGATATACAGAACAAATATACGCTATATCAGAAATATAAACGACGAGACGTTTTGCGGCTAGGTTGTTGGAAACAACAGATGGTTGATCAAAATATAGGTGGCTATACCTACAAAGACGGAAAGTTTGCTATTTTCATGACTATAGAAAAGGGCGAAGATTTTAAAGGTGCTCAAATTGCATATGAAGACACTATTTTGGACCAGAATAAAGTATTATATTACACGAAGGCACCCCGACACATTGATTCACCAGAAGTAAAAATTTTGAGAAGACCTGAAAACTGGGTAATCTATCTGTTTGCGAAAAAGTCTGACGATGAAGGAAAAGATTTTTATTTTCTTGGACAAGTTACGCCGGAAATAAATACAATCAAAGAAGTAGTCAAGGAAACCAAAGATGGCGATAGAAAGAGCGTTGTAGAGCTTATTTTTTCACTCAAAGATCAGCTACCAAGCACATTCTTTAAGTACCTGACAACCCATTAAATAAAACATTGAAATAGTATCTAAGTAGCCGAGACTTTTTTCAAACATGTAACCTAGAGCAAAAATTATATTTTGAAGGATAATCATGACCAAGACAAATAACGTTTCTTCACCAGTCATTAAAGAAGTTTCCTACAATAAAAATTCGATAGATGAATTGCTTAGCTCGCTTGGTACAAATAATAAGAAAAGTGAGCTTCTTTTGGATTATCCTACGGTTTACATCATTCACGATGAGGAGCAATCGCAAAAATACACTGTTTATGTGGGTGAAACGACTGATATCCGTCGTCGTACGAATCAACATTTGTTGGAAGATCCTAATACGCGTGAAGATTGGAATCAACTTTCGCATGCTAAGGATGCCAGGATGTTTGTGATTGGTCATCCACATTTTAATAAGTCGTTGACGCTAGATGTTGAGAATCAATTGATGATGTATTTGTTGAGCGTTGATTCGATTACACAAATTAATAATCGGCGTACGAATCCACAGAATCAGTATTATACGGCTGATGAAATGAAGCCGATTTTCTCAAAAATTTGGCGAAAACTGCATGGCTATGATGCAAATTTATTTCCGCTAGAAAGTATTATCCGCGATTCTGCGTTATTCAAAGCTTCGCCATTTCATCAATTGACTAATGAGCAGGTTCTGGCCAAGCAGCTGATTACAGATAAAATTGAGTTAGCGATGTCTCGACCAGAAGTTGGACAGCTGATCATGGTTGAAGGTGATGCTGGCGCAGGTAAAACTGTGCTTTTGAGCAACTTGTTCTATGATTTAAATGAAGATTTATTAAGTCAAAATAATTTTTCAGAGGCAAGTCCCCATGCATACCTCTTGATTAACCATGAACAGCAATTGAAAGTCTATGAGCAAATTGCTCAGAAATTAGGGCTGACACGTTTAGATGAGAAAATTGTGACTAAACCGACCAATTTTATCAATAATCATACTTCTGAAAATCCTGTAGACATTATTTTAATAGATGAAGCACATTTGCTTTGGACGCAAGGTAAACAAAGTTATCGGGGCAAGAATCAATTGCAAGATTTATTGAAGTTGGCTAAGGTTGTGATCGTGGTCTTTGATCAACACCAGGTTTTGAAGACGGTTGAATATTTAGAGGCTGACCAGATCAATGAGTTAGAACGACAATCAAAAGATAACGGCAATTTGATCCAACTCAAAAATCAAATGCGAATGGATGCCAATTTAAATACAATCGACTGGATCACGGATTTTGTTTTCAACCAAGCAATTAAAACAATTCCTCATGATGCTAAGTATGAGCTTAAAATCGCGACGAATCCGCAGAGTCTTCAAAATGAAATTCAGAAAAAAGCAAAAGACACTGAAAGTAATAAACATGGTTTATCGCGTGTTTTGGCCACATTTGACTGGAAGTATGTCAACCAGAAAAAACCGGAAGATGGCAGTGACTACTGGTATGTATCCGACGGCGATTGGTCGATGCCATGGAATTTGCAGTTGCCTAGAACACGTAAGCAGAATCAGGCTGAACGTGGCTTATCGTGGGCAGAACAACCGGAAACAATCAATGAAGTTGGTTCTACTTATACGATTCAAGGCTTCGATCTGAATTTTGCTGGGGTAATTATCGGGGAATCTGTAAAATATCGAAATGGTCATATCATTTTTGATCCTGCAGGGAGCAAAGATAAGACCGCGACGCAGAAACGGACGCTTAGTGATGGCACCAAAGCAAGAGTGGCTGAAGACTTATTGCGCAATCAATTAAACGTGTTGCTAACACGTGGCGTGCACGGCCTTTATCTGTATGCTGTCGATAAAGAATTACAACAGGCACTTTTGAATGCTGCGAATGCTCAACATCGATTGGAATGAATCCAAATATAGAAAGTAGCGTGATTTATAATGGCAGAAAATAATTATCCAGAAATTATGAGTGAACTTATTAAGTTCCGCGATAAACATGGCTGGGAAAAGTTTCATAATCTTAAAGATTTAGCACTGTCGTTGAATTTGGAAGCCAGTGAAGTCCTAGAAATTTTCCAGTGGAAACCAGCTGACGAAGAACTTAGCCCTTCAGAAACGGCCCATCTGCATGAAGAAATTGCAGATACCTTAATTTATTGTCTGTATATGTGTGACAAGTTGGGTGTGAATCCTCTCGATTTGGTTGCGAAAAAAATAGATTTTAATCAGGATCGGCATTGGGACAAGATTGATAATTAAAAAATATAGCGAGTTGACGAGCTGATGCCCAACACCCAGGACGTTATTTTAATTGAGTACAACCGCAAATATCTGGCAGATATTGTGGCGTTGTTTAATCACACGATTCAAAAGGTCAACCGACAGGACTATAGTCAGGCTGAAATTAATGAGTGGATTCAACCAAATCCTGATCTTGATTCCTGGCATGATAACTTGTCTAAGAGTTATTGCGTGTTAGCCTTTAAAGCTGATTGTTTAGTCGGATTTGGTAATATCACTGCTGATGGTTATCTTGATTTATTGTTTGTTGCGCATTCTGTGATCCGTTCAGGAATTGGTCGGTTGATTTTCAATCGGCTCGAACAGTATGCAAGGTTGAAAAAGTAGGGGATATTCATACAAACGCCTCGATTACAGCCGTGCCTTTCTTTACCAAGATGGGATTAGAAGTGATTTCGGAGCGCGACAATGTTCGAAATGACGCACATTTAATCAACTATCGAATGGGGAAAAAGCTGCTTATTCCGTGAGTTTAGTGCAGCAAGAATTCAGAATTTTGATATATTTTATCAAATGACCTTTCTGACCTGCTAAACGCCGTTGAATCAGCGTTCGTTCATTTGCCATCACCATGATCACGCACATTTTCACCTCAATCAACTCATTTTAACCAAACATTTACCCCAAAATCGGTCACATCTGACCGATTTTTTTACTGCCGATTTTCAACAGTCATTTCCAATGCTCCGGACTTCTGCTAAAATGGTTCTATCAACACGCATGTTTCAATTAAGGATGGTCAGTAGATGAAATTTTGGACGGTACAGCCTGCGCAGGTGCTCAATGAAATCGTGAATGATGGGGTTTATTATCCGGATTTCCGCCGCAGCACTTATTTGAGCGCGATTCCCGCGCTCGCGGATATTTATGAATTGTTTCTGAATTCATTTAACTTGATCAATAATATTTCACCCGATGAGAAAATGGGGCAGGGACTCATTTTTGCTTTTTCGCAGACAGCTTTCGATAATCGAATTGGAAAACTGGTGCAGATCAACGATATTAATGATTTCCATGAGGTGATCGTGTCCAAGAAGGCTGCGATTCAAAGCTTGTGGGGTGAATTGGGTCAGAATTTGGATCAGAAATTGATCCTTGAAGTTGAGCTTGACCAGGAGTTCCTCAATCCACTTTTGATCGATATCAACGATTTCCAATTTCTGATGCCACCCATTTCATTTCCTGCACCATATCAAGAAGCCGACGTGAATCGCATTACGACTGCGATCCGCACGGGAGATTTTCCACGACCAATTTTCCCCAGCGGCTTGATGCAGGCGCACTTGCCCTACTTGAAGAAGGCCGATGTGGTGAACGCTTATCACATGTTCGCGCTGGAATAACTGGTTGTTTTGGTGACTTCGAGCGGATATTTTTGGCAATTTGTGACTAATTCTGCGGTTACGAAATAGCTGTGAGCATGTTGATCAAGTGATTATTTGACAGAATAGAGGAAAGTATGATGGCCAAATACGAATCGATCACCAAATATATACCGTTGATCGAAAATGGAAATTTTGGCGACTGGGCACCATTGAAGGTTGATTCTGATGACGTAACCCAATTGCCTTATGTCGATTATTCTGATCTAATCATGGATTTTCTGCGAGATTTCTATGCGTATATGATGGCGAGTGCACCATTTTTGCGCGACTATCAGGTAATTCTAGCTAAGTATCTTGGCGCTGGTTGGAATATTGATCGGTTGCCAAACGTCGATGTCACTTCTGCGAACGAAGAATTAACGCTCGCACTGATTATGACGGTCCTACGCGCTGATCGATTCGCCGAAGGAACCTTGCTTCATTTCTTAAAGAACGGCCGCATACTAGCTTGGCTCAAGCACCTGCAAGAATTAGATGTACAAAAATAAATCAGCGCAACAAAAAAAGCAGTGATGTCTAAGCATCACTGCTTTTAATATGGAATCATTCAGAATAGAAGGGGTCAAACGATCTCGTCCTATCCAGAAGGGAGTCTTCAGTCAGCCAGGGCTAATGCCACAAACCGAATGAGACGACCATAGAATCCATAAAACCAAACCAGAAACAAGCAACTACAGTTTTTGGTTATAGAATTCAACGACAAGTGATTCGTCGATTTCTGGTTCGAGTTCTTCACGTTCTGGTAAGCGAACAAGGCTACCAGACATTTTAGAATCATCGAAAGTAACGAATGAAGGACGACCAACGGTGTTCTCCAAGGCGCTCTTAACGATAACTAAATTGCGTGAACGTTCGCGTAATGAAATTTCTTGGCCAACTTCAACTTCGTATGAAGGGATGTCAAGGCGTTTGCCATCGACCGTGATATGGCCATGGGCAACTAATTGACGAGCCTGTGCACGAGTTGTTGCGAAGCCGAGACGATAAACGACGTTATCAAGACGACGTTCGAGTAAGATCATGAAGTTAACACCGTGCTTACCTTCTCTGATTTTACCAGCGCGAACGAATAAGTTTCTAAATTGACGTTCGTTCAAACCGTACATCTTGCGTAGCTTTTGCTTTTCACGCATTTGGATGCCGTATTCTGACAACTTACGACGGCCACTGTTAGGACCGTGATCGCCAGGTGCGTAAGGGCGACGAGCTAATTCTTTACCAGTACCAGAAAGTGAAAGGCCAAGACGGCGAGAAACTTTCCATGTAGGACCTGTATAACGAGACATTGAAAATCCTCCAAATATTTTTTTGGAGTAAAATATACGATCAGGGTTTAACATTCGTGCATTTACCATTGCAATCTTCGCCACGTGCAGCCGCGGGTTACGCAATTGAACTAGAGAGTGCAACAATCGGCGTTCAGACTTTGAGCATTAGCCTAGGTCAACAAATAATCTGTTGGGCGTAGCTAAGCGGAAAAGTCTGCCGATCGTTGCACGTTTCAGCAAACGCCGAAACTAGTGAAGCCGTTGGTAAATGTTGACGAGCTTGCCACCATGTGCTGCATATTTTACACAAAGGCAATTGTATCAAATATTTGCTGACATTACAAATTAAACTAAGTAAATGTGTATTAGAATAAAGTCTGAGAGCGAGTTATACACATAGACCTCTTTACTTTCTAAGTGCCATGATTTGTTGATTGATTTTTTGAATGGCGTTCAGATCGGCGTCTGGATCTTGAATCAGTTGATCCTTTTGAAATTCTAATAATCGCAAGTGAGCCTGAAGATCATCTTCACTGGGAGCCATCTTTGTTGTCATCAGACCTTGTTTGATTGTCCAAGTTTGAGTTGTACAACGCGCAATCAGCGTTTGATCGTGACTCACGAGGACAAAAGTACCAGGATAATCTTTAAGAAAAGTTTCTAAGGCCGCTAGAGCAGCAATGTCTAAAAAATTGGTGGGTTCATCTAATAAGAGTAACTGATGATCGCCTAATAAAACCTTAGCTAAGGTCAATCGAACTTTTTCACCGCCACTAGCACCAATTTCTCGCGTTTGCTGCGGTAGGTAGCCAATGCTTGCATGTTTAATGATGGCCGGGTTGCTGGATAAAATTAGTTTTAGTAAAGTTGTTTTTCCGCTCCCATTGACGGCAACAAATCCGATTTTATTTCCTTTGCTGACTTGTGAATTTTCAACATGAAATAATTGCCGACCGTCAACTTCAACAGACAAATTTTTAAGAGCTAATTCCATCGATTAATCCTCCTAACTTTATCGGATCAATACAATACCACTAAAAAAGGTGTCTTCGGTGATTGGTGTTTTAATATAAGCTCATTATATCACAGCAGGTCTATATCCCTAGGTATTCAGGCAAATTGTTTGCTTTTCGATAACGGATTTTATTAATTATCCTTAAACAACGAAGACTTTTTCCTGAAAACTCGCTAGAATAAGTTTATCGACGAAAAGTAGGTGAAGTGATGATTATTTGGTTGAACGGCGCTTATGGTGTCGGCAAGAAACAAGTTGCCTATGAATTGCAACGACGTTTGAATGGCGCGACGCTGTATGATCTGACCAAAGTGGGCACGCTATTAAACGAGCAATTGCCTCAAGAATTGCGGCTCGCCAATGATGAGGATTATCCTGAGTGGCGGCAGTGGAACTTGCATCTGTTGCAAGCAATCAGCCTGAATACGCAGGGACCGATCATTGTACCGCAGACGCTGACCAATGAAACTTATTTGCATGAGATCATCGGTGGATTGCGCGCGGCGGACATTACGGTGCACCACTTCAATCTCACCGCAACGCCCGAGAATATTGGCAAGCGACTGAAACAACAGGGCAATTTGAATAACGCGTTTACGTTATCTCATTTGAAAAGTGATCAAAAAACGATCGCACCAGAAAATTTCGATCAGGAAATTGATACTAACGAAATAACGGTCACGGAAACGGCAAATCTAATTGCGCAAGCTTGCTCACTCAGGATTAAACCGCCGATCAAAAATCCACTTTTACAATCGGCGATCCAGTGGGGCACGGCGATCACGCAGCAATTTCATCATTAAATTTGGAGGAACTTAAATTGGTAAAAACACTCGCAGAATACGAAGCGGATATTCCCGCAACCAGACAATTATTGACGGATCGATCAGAAATGGTCGCTTTTTTCGACGCGCTGACTCCAGGTTATCAGCGCGAATGGGCTAAGTTTATTTTCGGCAGTAAAGCCGCAGCCACGAAGGAAAAACACATCGCAGAGATGAAAGGAGTTTTGGCCGCCGGTTATAAATCCAAGCGTGGGTATGCATCGGCGATGAAATTGAAAAAAGAGCAGGGGTAAGAGTTGCGGTTCATTTCCCACTGGTCTATATTGAAAGTGAACGGAGGTTTTACAAATGAAAATTGCAATTGCAGGCGCGGGCGCAATGGGTTCGCGTTTTGGTACGATGTTGAAGCGTGCCGGAAATGACGTGATTCTGATCGATCCTTGGGCAGAACACGTCGATAAAATTAATCATGATGGTTTACAGATCGACACCGATAATGGGAGTGAGCAGTTTCAGATTCCCGCTTTTTTGCCACAGGATGTTGATTTCCAGCCTGAATTAGTCGTCTTGTTTACGAAGTCGATGGGTTTGGTCACGATGTTGAAGGCAATCGAGCCAATTTTGACACCGGAAACGAAAATCGTTTGTTTGTTGAATGGTCTCGGACACACCGAAGTCATTGAGAAATATATTCCTAAAGCCAACATTTTTATGGGCGTGACGCTCTGGACAGCAGCGCTTTTAGGCGCCGGTCATGTGAAATTAGTCGGCGATGGCAGCATCGAGATCCAGAATATTGATCCCGCCGAAGCTGACGCTGCTAAAAAGATTTGCGCGGTTTTCGACGATGCGGGGTTAAAGGCAACATACAGCAGCAATGTCATGTTCTCGATTTGGCGCAAAGCCTGCGTTAATGGGACTTTGAATACACTTTGCACCTTGCTCGACTGCAATATCGCCGAATTTGGCGGTTTACCACAATCTAACGACCTAGTGCGCACAATTGTGGCCGAGTTTGGTAAAGTCGCTGCCAACGAAGGCGTTTTGCTCAACGTGGATGAGGTTGCCCAGCACATCGCCAAGTTATACGATCCCAGCCAAGCCGGGGAACATTATCCGAGCATGTATCAGGATCTGATTCTGCATCACCGCCTGACCGAAATCGATTATTTAAACGGTTATGTCGCTGCACAAGCGGCTAAGTTAAACTTGCAGACGCCGGTTTGCCAAGTGTTGACCGAAATGGTTCATGCCAAGGAGCAATTACTGGTCAAATAAGCCTCAGTATCGATTTACCAAAACCGATTTAGCAAAGTGAATTTAGCAAAACAGATTTGACGAAATCGATTAGCTTAACCATGATCTTCAAAAAAGAGACGCGTAAAATGCCAGCTGACATTTGCGTGTCTCTTTTTTGATCCTAAAACGTAAAAAAATCTCCTAAAATCGAGGCTCGATTTAGGAGATATAATTTAATTCAAATCAGTTATGATCACCGTTATAGATGGTATTTGGAACAACGACATAGTCAACGTCTTTTAAGGCGTTTAAATCGCGTCCTCCGGCATAAGAAATCGCCGACTGTAAATCCTCTTGCATATCACCTAACTCTTCGTAGAGGTCGCCTTTGATCGGAATTAAGACACGTTTACCTTCAATGTGATGGTGCGCTTGTTTTTGTAACTCGGAAGCCGAGCCGAAATATTCTTTGAAAGTTTTGCCGGCGGTCGTGACTTCTTCACCCGGCGATTGTTCGAAGCCGGCCAACATCGAACCGATCATCACCATTGTGGCGCCGAAACGAATCGACTTGGCGATGTCGCCGTGCGTGCGAATGCCGCCATCCGCGATAATCGGCTTGCGAGCGACGGAACTGCACCATTCTAGCGCAGATAATTGCCAACCACCGGTGCCGAAACCGGTTTTGATCTTGGTGATGCAAGCACGGCCAGGACCGATCCCGACCTTGGTTGCGTCCGCGCCGGCTTGTTCCAGATCACGAACGCCGTCAGGAGTGCCAACATTGCCAGCGATGACAAAAGCGTGCGGCAACACGCGCTTTATATGGCGAATCATGTCGATCACGCTATCTGAATGACCATGGGCAATATCGATGGTCACAAATTCCGGACGAATTTTGTGCGCGACTAATTGATCAATAAACGAATATTCATCTTTTTTGACACCGACCGAAATCGACGCATATAAATTTTTCTGATGCATTTCAATAATGAATTGTTCGCGTTTAGCGGGTTCAAAACGGTGCATCACGTAAAAATAACCGTGACTAGCGAGCCAAATGGCAATCTCTTCATTGATCACAGTTTGCATATTTGCAGGAACAACTGGAATTTTAAAGTGGTATTGGCCAAGTTGAACAGAAGTATCGGCCTCATTGCGGCTTTCAATCACACAACGCCGCGGAATTAATTGAATATCATCGTAATCAAAAGTTTTCATGTAATCACCTATTGTTTGTTTTTAAAAACCGAACAATGTCATCATAACAGGTTTTGATTAGGATATCAAATAATACGCGTACATTAAACAAACGATGATGAATTATAATTCGTTAATTAAAGACATTTCATTTTGACAAACATTCAAAATCACTGCAAATCTAAATGTCCCCAAATCCTATCGCGGTGGCAGAGAAAGCGCATGATTTTTCACTGAGCGCATGTTAAACTTAAGGGATAAAATGATGAGGTAGCAAAATGACGCAAAAAATCGATCTGGACATGACCGTTTACGAATTAGTGCAAGCCGTCCCAGAAATAGTGCCAATTATGGTCGACATGGGTTTGGATGGAGTCACCAATCCAGCCATGTTGAAAACCGCCGGGCGTTTCATGACGCTACGTAAAGGCGCGCAAATGAAAAAAATTCCGTTAGACAAATTAACTGCAAGCATTGAAGCTGCAGGTTTTGAGGTGGAGAAGCATGAGTGATAATCAATTAGAACACAACGCCGTTTACCGACAGAAAAAAATCGTCGAGATCCTCAAAATGTTGCATGAAGGTGGTTCCTTCGATGAGGCCAAGGCGATTTTCGACGAGACTTTTTCCAGTGTGGATGTTTCGGAGATCACCTCTGCAGAACGGGCGCTGATCGCCACCGGCTTGAATCCGATGGAAATTCAGCATCTTTGTAACGTGCACGCGGCGGTTTTTAAAGGTAAAATTTCCGATGATCAGACGACGGATGCTGTCCAAGAACAGCCAGGACATCCGGTTCAAGCGATGAAGTTGGAAAATTTGATCATCACGTCCTTGTTGAAAGACGAATTATTGCCCTGCTTGAAGAAGTGGCAACAGTCTGGAACCGATGATCAGTATTTAGTGCGGATCAAACGCGCACTCAAAGATTTAGCGACGATCGATCATCACTACGCGCGCAAAGAAAATACGATTTTTCCATTGATGGATAAATATGGAATTACGGCGCCACCGAAAGTGATGTGGGGCGTTGATGATAAAATTCGCGGCTTGATCGCAACCGCCAATAAGTTGGTCAATCAGGAGCCTTTGCCCGATAAATACGAGATCGAAGCGGCAATCGAAGCAGTCAACCAAGAAGTCGTCGAAATGATTTTCAAGGAAGAACAGATCATGTTGCCAATGATCAACGAAGTTTTCACGGCCTCAGATTGGGGCTTGATCGCCTCAGAGAGCGACGATATTGGCTACACTTTGATCGCTCAACCGTTGCCATGGCGGCCGAGTGCAGCAGAAATCGCCCAAGACGCAGCTCAGCCGAAAAAAGTGCCGGCGATTGCCGCCGAGTTGAACGAAGCGGCCCAGGCTTTGGCAGCACAAGAAGATTTAGCCCGACTTGCTAAAAAGCCAGCCGCAAAAAAAGTAGCGTCCAAAACAACAGTGACTCCAGAAACACTTGCCAAACCAACGATCGATCCGAAAATCAAAGCTGACAAAATCGCAGCCTTTAAAGCTGGATTGTCACCAGAAGAGGCCGCAGCAGGCAGACCCGAGTGGACAAAAATGGCGCCTGCACAGACGCCAAATATGGAATATGAACGCACCAAATTACAAATTGATGCCAGTGGTTTGGCCGAAATAAGTTTCAATAATGGCACGTTGAGTCTGGCCGAGTTGACCGGAATTTTCAAGATTTTGCCACTAGACTTAACTTTTGTGGATGCCAATGACAACGTCGCTTGGTTTTCTGACGATGGCCACCGAATTTTCCCACGCACGAAGGCCGTCGTCGGCCGCGCAGTCGTCAACTGCCATCCGCCCAAGAGTTACGACAAGGTGAAAAAAATTCTCGACGATTTTCATGACGGTGTCCGCGACCAAGCCGAATTCTGGATCAACTTCCGCGGAATCATGGCCTACATTCGCTACTTTGCCGTCCACGATGAAGATGGTAATTATGCCGGTTGCCTAGAAGTCAGCCAGGATATTACGAAGATTCAGCAACTCGAAGGTGAACACCGACTTGATTCGGATGACTGATCAGTGATATTTCTGGTTGAGCCGAATCTTCAAAAGCTGATCGAGCTTGATACCCAAATACATGCCACTCGCTGCAAATAGCAGGAATGAACCCACTTTTACGAGGAACGCATGCTGAAAAAAGAGACCGTAAAGGCTACCAAGCACCAGAATAAAACTGATCAGGGTCAGGATAGACTCCCGACGCTTAAATGCGGTTTTGTAAGCTGGCTCTGGTAGCCGTTTGTTTTTTCGATCGAGGGCATCGACCGGAATCTGGATATAACTGATTATGCCAATTGCCAGCAGTGTCAGAGTTCTAAGCAGATTTAAATCGACGGCTGTTTTGAGATTCAGAAAAGACGCAGCAAGCAATAAATAGAGGATAAAACTGGTAATTTTCAACATTTTGCGAGTAAAATCGATGCGTTGAATGTCCTTATCACGTTTTGCCAAATCGTTTTGCAATTGTTCGTCTGATTTGACCAGCGTGTCTAAGTCAACTGAATAAAGATCACTTAGCCTGATCAAGTCGGTAATATTGGGGTAGCTACGTTCATTTTCCCAATTTGAAATGGTTTGCCGAGTCACAAATAGTTTTGCCGCCACATCATCTTGAGTCAAAGTCTGAACTTGCCGCGCATTTTTTAATTGTGTGCCGATACTCATCTGATCGCCTCCAGCTAGTTACCTTCATGATAAGGGAAGCTTGAGAAAAAACAAGCAAATTTTCTTGGCTGCTGATTGCGTGGCTATTTGTGGCGCATATTTACAATTTGAAGTACGATACTACCAGCAAAAATACTACCAGCGATCCCGGTGATAAAGTAATTATTAATTGTGAATCCCCAAGCCAGCAGGCCAACAATTATGCAAGCAGTAATGAGTTTAAAGATAAATGCAGTTCGTCTGCTCATCGATTTTGCCGGCGTCTTTTTGACCTCGTTATAACGCCGTTGCACGAAGAAAATTGTGGCGACATTTAAGAACATTAAAATCACCACGATCAGACCAGTGCCGTGCCCCATTTGAAACGCCTTGATTCCGCGGTGACTCAGCAGGAATAGAAGCAGCAGCGCAATATTGATCAGTTCGCTAACGACAAAAATATACCGGTAATTTCGGGCTTCTTTTTCTTTTTCTTTCATATCTGCGACCATGCTTTGGTCCCCCTTAATTAATTGATCTAGGGAAAGATGATAGAAGTCGCTGAGGTCGATCAAGCTCTGAATGTCGGGATAACTGCGCTCATTTTCCCAGCTAGAAATGGTTTGACGCGCAACGTTTAACTGGGTGGCCACCTGTTCCTGCGTTAAACTCATTTCCTGTCGTGCATGTTGCAATTGAGAACCTAGACTCATTCTGATCACCTTTCCTGATACCAACATAATCGCTTATCTTCGATTATACCAGCCGAGAATTGTGGCACGCGTTTTTTTCGTGCTGAGATTCTTGGCATGTTGATAAAAAGGGATTTCAAGGCCTCAAATTGTCATGAAAGGAAGTTTTTTCAGCATGCAATTTCAAATCAACAACTTGCAAATTGAACTAGAACAAGGTGACCTGACCAAAAAACAGGTGGATGCCATCGTCAATGCCGCCAATCCACAGATGATTCCAGGCGGTGGGGTGGATGGCGCGATCAATTTTGCGGCCGGCCGCGGTTAGGCGCCTTGCAAAGAAGTCTGGGGCCAATCGAAGTGGGTCAAGCAGTGATCACGCCGGGATTTGATCTACCGGCGAAATATGTGATCCACACAGCCGGGCCAATTTGGCAAGGTGGTAAGCAGCATGAATTCGAGTTACTAGCGAATTGTTATCGCCATGCGTTGCAACTTGCCGTGCAGCACCAACTCCGCAGTATTGCCTTTCCCGCGATCAGCACGGGCGTGTATGGGTTCCCGATTGAATTGGCCGCAGAGATCGTTTGTCAGGTTGTATTAGAATTTGCTAAAAGTGAGACAAGCGTGGTGCAGATCTCATTCGTTAATTTTGATGCCAAAACCGAAGCTATTTATGAAGCAGTATTTGCGGAGGAGATATTGGGTTGATTATCTACCTGCGGTCGAAAGTGCTGGGGCAGGCAGTACGTTGGCTGTGGGACCGCTCTCCACTTTTCCAAGTGAGCGAAAAGTTCCGAGCTTCGATTTGAGCTTTTGCAAAACCGGCAAAATCTCGAATCGATCCACCATGTAAGGCGGGCAAAAACGGCCCGCCAACATGGTTGTCACTGCCACGACTGCCTGCCCCAGCACTTTCGACCTAAACTTATTTAGTTTAGCGTAGTAAATGAATAACAGGGTTCCTGGAAGTTGATCATCAATGTTGCCTTTACGCTGAATAACAAAGAATATCATGCAATAAATATTATCGAGCTCTTCTGAATAGAATAGGCTAAATTTGTGGTGGGAACTGGGACTGCAGTGATATTTCTGTTAACGAACGGTCTTTATGAGTATACAGAAAGGGGAAATGTGAGATCCTGCGGTTTTCCGGAGCTCACATTTCAGGCGGAAGAATTTCCGTACTTTTGAAAATCCTGCAGCCGTCCCCACAGCAGTTTCCCAGTTCCCACCACAAATTTCGCCAGAACCACACAAAAAAAGACGCCAATACTCAAAAGTATCGCCGCCTTCAATATACGTCAAGCCCCAACAACAACCGTCGTGCCTTGCGGAATGTTATCAAACAACCATTTTGCATCTGGCACCGATAAGCGAATGCAGCCGTGTGAAGCAGGCTGCCCAAGCTTTTCGCCCTCTTTGACCTCATAGTTTCCACTGGCATCCGTCGGAATGGAGTGGAACAAATAAACACCATGATACAGCCAAGAGACCCAATAATTGGCGCCTTCATTTAATTCACCGTTGAAGAAACTATCGCCGCGTTCCTGAACGGCATATGTACCTTTCGGCGTCGTATTATCTTTACCGCTGGAACAAACCATCGTATATAAACGTTTGTTGGTGGTTTCATCATCCAAATACACACGCTGTTTATCCAAAGAGACCGTTAATTTGAGGGTGTTACCAGATTTTAATTTTGGATAGGCACCGCCAGTTGGATTTTTCCAAAGATTTAAGGCTGCCTTTTTATCGGCGGCTTTTTTGGCGTTGGCTAATTTTGTGGCACGTTGTTGACTCGATTTATTTGCAGATTCTTGCTTTTTTTGCAGTGCGAGTGCCGTTTTCTGATCTTGTTGCTGCTGATGCCCAGAGACCAGTTGCCACGCAAATATTGAAATAACGAGCACTAATGCGGCGGTAATAATACCAATGAGTAGTCGATCTTGTTTTCGCAATGGGGACCTCCACTTGAATCTAGATAATTGTTACTTAATTCTTCCCGAGAATATTTTTATGATTTTAAGCGACATTGGACGACTTGCAAATTAATCGTGATCTGCTGAAAGGGTGCTGCCTGCAATGCAGACAAGCGTTCTGGATCTGCTTGCCATTCCAACGGTGACATTTGCAAAAGGTCGGCAAACGCGGCCGGATCCGTCAATTGGAATTGATAATTAATTTCCTGTTGATGGATGATCGTGGCAACTTCTGCAAGATGATTCATGACCGGCTCGTTTGAATAATTGGCTTTATTTTCACCCGCGAAGAGGCCGTGACGCAATTCCTGCAAGTAGTGAGCCGCTGGGATCACCTTGATAAAAGTGCCATCTTCCGTCAAGACGCGCTGAAATTCGCCGTAATGTGAAGGCGAAAAAACATTCAAGATCGTTGTGGCGCTGTGATCGGCGAAAGGTAAATTGGTCAAATCGGCGACGCACCAGAAAGTATCGTCGGCAGGTTGCTGCGTGGCTAAGTAAATGCCATCTTTAGCAATATCGAAGCCGATTTTTGCACCAGTCAATCCCTGCTCAGCAAGGTAAGAAAGCATCCCACCTTCACCGCAGCCAACATCGATCGTCAGCTGGTTATCGGTGGGCAGCCACTGACCGACCAAATCTAGCAGCGGGTTAAAAATTCCACGTTGGATCATTCGCCCGCGCGCCGCTAACATCTCAGTCGTGTACTCGGTTTTAATTTGATGCTGCAAGAAATAAAGGGTTCCTTTTTTCGAGAGGTCGAATTGATGACCTTGATTACACTGCAAGCCCGTATCCGTCGCGACCATTTCCTGATGACAAAGTGGACAACGGAAAGCATTAAAATGAGTGGTGATAAAGTTTTGCCCGCGCGTAAATTTTTTAATTGCCATAGTGAGTTCCTCTCCACTGATGAATCTATTCTAACATGAAACAAATCTTGGTGGAAATCACGCCGGCTCGTGCAAGCAAAATTTAAATAACTCATTAAAAAAATCGGTCAGGTGATCCGACCGATTCGTGTTTGCATGTCCAACATTTTTTGCCGATCAGTCGCCAGAAGTCATTGGCGCCATCCAGTGGGGTTCTAAAATATTGCCGTCAAGATCGACCACTTCAAAGCTGACCATTTGTTCGGCAGGAATATCTGGCATTGCTTGATAAGCCGTGCCGCCGTTAGCCTTCGCCAAGTCCGCAAAGTTGTTGACCGCTTCAGGAGAGGGTAGCGTGAACGCAATCAACGCGCCACTCATTGTGTGCGGATCGATTATTTCGCGCTCGCCAATGAACTTCTTGTAGAAATCGCGCGTCAATAACATGACGACAAAGCCCTCGTCCCAAACCATCGCGCTCGCATGCTCATCGCTGAAATCAGTGTTCTGTTGAAATCCCAGCATCGTGTAGAAATCAGTCGCTTTCGCCAAGTCCTTCACGGGAAAATTTGCAAAAACCATCGTTGCCATTTTGCTCGCCTCCTTCTTTCGTAAGATATAATCAGTATCGCATGAAAACGCGACCAAATCATTAAATTGAACTTGCATAGTCTGGCCAGACTTGAAGGCTTTGTTTGCGTGAGGTGGTATTTAGTTTGGTTCCGTCAGAACGCTCCAGAAAAATGTTGCGCCTCGCTGTGGGGATGACTTCAAGCCTTTTGAAACCCACAAAAGTCTTGAAGATCACCCTTGTTCTAGCGGGACTTGGGTTTTAGTGCAGAACTGCATTGTTAGTCAACCAATCTGAGAATATTTAATAAATAAGTTGGTCCCGCAAGAACAATTTCACTGCGAGTCGCAACTTTTTCTTCCGCGTTCTGACTCATCTCGGCGGCTTTATTGTGCTGGCTCTAGCCAACGTCTAGTCCTGTGCGACTAGTTTGTACCGCAACCCTGTTTTGTAGAGGACGAAAGGCGGATATGATTATCGTTCCGACTTTTTAGTTCAACTATTTAAAGTAAAGGCAACAATGTTAATCAAGCTTGAGGAACCCTGTTATTCAGATTCCAGTCTAAACGAAATAAGTTTAGGCAGAACAGTATTTTTAAAATAATCGTATTACAGGTATTTTCACCAAGCAAAAAAATTGATTGCGCTTTTACCAAGCTGTTATAATTAAGTTATCATAAAAGAAGGAGTGATCTTATGGATAATAACGGAAAGTTTGACGCTAAGAAAGATCAATTAGTTGGTAAGGGCAAAGAAGCAGCTGGCCGCGTTACCGGCGATGAACGCACGGAATTAGAAGGTAAAACCCAAGAAGGCAAGGGCGACCTCAAAGACAAATTCGAGGACGCAAAAGATAAAGTTGCCGAAAAAGCAAACGATGTGATCGATAATCTTAAAGGCAAAAAAGATGAGATGGATCACAAAAAAGATCGTCGTGACGATCGCGTTTAGCAATGGGTTTACCTGCTTAATTTGAAAACGACCCAACACGTTGACCTCCCCCTCAATGTGTTGGGTTGTTTTTGTTTGTCCCAGATTTTTGATATAATTAAGCGTATTTCTAATCGAGAAATTTGGTGGAGGCTAAGATGGTTGATCTGAAATTGATTCAAGAATTTGTGAAGTCGCGGATGGGCGCCGATCATTCTGGGCATGATGTGGCGCATATTCAACGCGTTGCCAACTTATGCGCTCATTTGTTAGCGGCTCATCCAGAAGCTGACCACATTATTGTGCTGGCTGCGGCTTGGACGCATGATATTTTGGACGACAAGTTGGTCGATGATATTGAACCTGTGCGTCAACGATTACTGGTGACCTACACAGCGGCCGGCTTGACCGAGGAACAAGTTGGGACGATCACCGAAATTATTACCCACATGTCATTTTCGAAAAATTTAAAACATCACTATCAATTGTCGATCGAGGGTCAAATCGTGCAGGATGCCGATCGACTCGATGCGCTGGGCGCAATTGGCATTGGGCGCGCGTTCTATTATGGGGCGCACACGGGCGCACCGATGTTTGATCCGCAAATCGAACCACGCACCGATTTAACAAAAAAAGATTACCGACAAAAGTCGCCGGTAATCAATCATTTCTACGAAAAACTATTTAAACTGGGCGACTTAATGAATACGCCAGAGGCCAAACAATTGGCCGAACAGCGCATTCAAGTCATGCAAAATTTTGTCACCGAATTTAAGGCTGAATGGGAATTTAAATCATAATTCAAAGTCGACGAGTTTGCTCGTAGTGTAACGAAATTATTTTGGGTTCTTAATAGGTGTGATAGTCTGAAAAAATATTTTGAGTGTAAATATTTTTCCACAATATGTTGCCAATTGTTATTGTAAATTTGCTACATATTGTGTATTATGAAGACTGTTCTTAAAAACGAATGTTATTGATTAAATCGAGTTTGCATGTCACAATGCAATTGTTAAAACTTTATATGATCGCCCAGTAATTCAGAATAGTAAGATAGACGGTCAAGTCTAAAAAGAATGGAAAGAACGTGATGACAGTTTTAGTACTTAGTGGTGCAATTGGCGCTGGAAAATCTTCATTAACCGGAATGATCGCGAAAGAATTAGGAACCAAAGCTTTTTACGAGAGCGTGGATGATAATCCCGTTTTACCTTTATTTTATGCAGATCCTAGCAAATACGCTTTTCTATTACAGATTTACTTTTTGAATACGCGTTTTCACAGCATCAAGGCTGCATTGGCCGATGATAATAACGTGCTCGACCGCTCGATTTACGAAGATGCGCTATTCTTCCAGATGAACGCGGACATGGGACGTGCCAACCAAACCGAAGTTGCGATTTACAAAGATTTGTTGGCCAACATGATGCAAGAAATTAAGGGAATGCCTAAAAAGAACCCCGATCTACTCGTGCACATCGATGTTTCTTACGACACGATGATCAAGCGGATCACCAAGCGTGGCCGTTCATACGAGCAGATCAAGACGGATCCAACCTTGGTTGAGTATTATAAAAATCTATTGAAATATTATGGCCCTTGGTATGATCACTACAATTATTCGCCCAAGATCCGAATCGACGGCGATAAATATGATTTCGTGGAAAACCCCGCAGATCGTAAAATTGTCATCGATCAAATCGAAGATAAACTTCATGAAATGGGTAAACTCTAGCGAAGAGATGAGGTCGGTGCAGTTATTGCATCGATTTTTTATTCGGTTCATTATTGTTGTGCATTTTCTGAAATGTTGGGTTTCATGCGCTAAGCGTGTTGCTGGCTTTCATATTTAAGCGATTAGGGTATAATTGAATTTGAACGGAGGCAATAAATTGATTACATTAAAATCCCCACGAGAAATTGAAGGCATGCGTAAATCTGGCGCGCTTTTAGCCGCAGTCCATGTTGGCTTGCGCGACATTATCAAGCCTGGCATTTCCTCATTTGAAATTGAAACGTTCGCCGATAATTACATCACGAGTCACGGTGGCGTTCCTTCAGAAAAAGGTTTCGAAGGTTACAAATATGCTACCTGTGTCGCCGTGAACGACGAAGTTGCCCACGCAACGCCTCGCAAGAGTTTAATTTTGCAAAAAGGCGACGTGGTCAAAGTTGATATGACGGTTAGCTTGGATGGCTATCAAAGTGATTCTTGCTGGAGTTATGCGGTCGGCGAAGTCAGTCCTAAAATTCAAAAGTTGATGGATGTCACAAAAAAAGCCTTGTACTTAGGCATTGACCAGTGTGTGATCGGCAATCGTCTCGGCGATATTGGCTGGGCAATTCAAGATTATACTGAAAACCAAAATGGTTATGGCGACGTGCGTGACTTGATCGGTCATGGCATTCAACCGACGATGCACGAACAACCTAATGTGCCTGCTTATGGCGAACCTGGTAAGGGCTTGCGTCTTAAAGAAGGCATGACGATCACAATCGAACCTATGATCAACGAAGGGACTTGGCAGATCTCGACTAAAGAAGTGAACGATCCCAATGATTCTTGGGAATATTACGTCACGGCTGATGGTGGTTGGTCTTGCCAATACGAGCATACTTTGGCGATCACCAAAGATGGTCCTAAGATTTTGACATCGCAAGATCCAGTTTATGATGCTAAATATTTATAAGAAATTGACGAGAGTGTAAGTGACTCTCGTCTTTTTTATTTGGCTACGAAAAATAAATCTACCTGCGGTCGAAAGTGCTGGGGCAGGCAGGTCTGTGGCTGTGGGACCGCTCCAAGCCTTTCGAAGTTCGCGAAAGTCTTGAAGCTTCGATTTGAGCCTCGGAAAAACGCCGAGTCTCGAATCGATCCACCATGTAAGGCGGGCAAAAACGGCCCGCCTTACATGGTTATCACTGCCACGACTGCCTGCCCCAGCACTTTCGACCTAAACATATTTAGTTTAGTGTAGGAACTGAATAACAGGGTTCCTGGAAGTTGGATTATCAATGTTGCCTTTGCTCTGAATAACTAAAAAGAAAAAGCGATGAATTGCAAATCTATGCAAAATAACACACGATAAATTTTAAAATAGGCGCTGATTAGCCAGTAAATTCGATAATGGCGCTTTTTAGGTGGAAGATTGCGCCTATTTTTAAATTTTTCGTGTATCTAGATTGCCAATTTTTGTTTTACGCGTTTAAAATTTATTGTTGCTCAAATTAGAATGACAAATTAAATCCGCACCCCTAAATACATCGATCTCTTCCGAATAGACTAGGCGAAACTTGTGGTGGGAACTGGGACTGCAGTGGCATTTCTGTTAATGAGCGGTCTTTGTGAGTTTACAGAAAGGGGAAATATGAGATCCGGCGGTTTTCCGGAGCTCACATTTCAGGCGGAAAACTTTTGGTGCTCTTCCAAAAGCTTGGAGCCGTCCCCACAGCAGTTTCCCAGTTCCCACCACAAATTTCGCCAGAACCGCAAAAAAAAAGAACCATCATTTCCAAGCATCCACACTTGTGTGGGTTACTTCAAAAATGATGGTTCTTTTTCACGATTAATTTTTAACTAAGTGGATCTGCGGCCATTCTTCTGGCAACATATTTCCGTAACTCTTCAATCAAGAACAACGGAATTGGAATTGCAATCAGGAACAACCAATCACGCGCATTCAACGGCGCCGTATTGAACAAGTCCTGCAAGAACGGCGTGTAAACCAAAACCGCTAACAAGGCAACTTCAAAAACGATCCCGAACCAAATCAAGTGGTTTGAAAACAGGCCGTTCTTGAAGACCGAGGCTTTTTGCGTCCGGCAATTCATGACGGCGGCAATCTGCGTGAAGACGATGGCAGCTAAGGTCATGGTTGTGGCTTCGCGATAATTGTAACCGCTACTGAACAGGGCAACACTTGGCCAGCCATTTTGCATGTTGGTAAAGAAATATGCGAAGGTTGAAATCACCGAAGCAATCAAGCCATACCAAGCAAATGCCTTCCAAATTACTGTCTTGTTTAATAAATGTGCATCGCGGCGACGAGGAGGTTGGTTCATGATCCCGGGTTCGGCTTGTTCGGAACCTAAACCAATAGCAGGAATTAAATCAGTTCCTAAATCGACGGTTAAAATTTGCATAACTGTTAATGGCAATGGAATCAAACCGCGACTGAATAAGAAGAGAATCGAAGGCGTTGCTTCAGGAACATTTGAAGTTAAAATATAGATCAGGAATTTCTGAATGTTGCTATAAACGGCGCGTCCTTCTTCGATGGCAGACACGATCGATGCAAAGTTGTCATCGGTCAAGATCATATCGGCGGCATCTTTGGCGACATCGGTTCCCATTTTACCCATGGCAACACCAATGTCGGCTTTTTTCAAAGCGGGAGCATCATTGACACCGTCGCCAGTTGAAGCGACGATTTCACCACGGTCTTGCAAGGTTGAAACGATTTTGTATTTCTGCTCAGGCGCAACTCGGGCGAAAATCACTTCGCCCGCGAGTGCGTCACTCAATTCTTGATTGCTCATTTCATCGAGCTCAGTACCCGTAATGACACGTGCTTTGTCGCCGACCAAACCGATCTGGGTGGCGATCGACTTTGCAGTTAGGGTGCTATCGCCAGTAACCATGATGATTTTAATATTTGCCGCGTGACATTTCTTAACGGCATCGAAGACTTCTTCACGAGGCGGATCCGACATTGCCGTCAAGCCGATGAAAATTAATTGTTGTTCTGTTTTGTCAATAGAAAGTTGGTCGATTTGCTCAGCGGTTAAACTGCTATCGAGGTCGCGGTAGGCAATTGCCATTGAGCGCAAGCCCTGAGCAGCATACCCCTTGTTAACATCGCTGATCTTTTGATGATCTTCAGCAGTCAGCGGCCGAACTTGTCCATTGTCTAAAATAAATGAACAAAGTTTGAGCGTGTCACTCAATGAACCCTTCAAGCAGAGTCGAAGTTCTGTGTCATCGATTCGATGAATAGTCGACATCCGTTTACGATCTGAATCAAAGGGGAATTCTTTTAGGCGGGGGAATTTTTGCCGGTTGGCTTTAAGATCGACACCAGCTTTTTGTGACAAAATAATTAACGACGCTTCAGTTGGTGTGCCTAAGATTTTAGCTTTGCCACCGACATTTTGTACCTCGGTATCATTGTCGAGAGCGGCGACGCGAATCAAGAGATCCAAATCGGATTCTTTGTTCAGATCGACGTCTTGGCCTTGGTACTGAATCTTACCGTTATTGTAATAGCCTTTACCAGTGACTTCATAGGCTTTTCTGGCCAACCAAACATGATCGATGGTCATTTGATTTTGCGTCAGCGTCCCAGTTTTATCGGAACAAATGACGGTGGTTTCGCCCAGAGTCTCAATACTATTCAAATCTTTGACGATGGCATGCTTCTTGGCCATCCGCTGAACACCACGCGCTAGCGACAAGGTGACGGTCGGCAAGAGGCCTTCAGGAATAAAGGCGACGATCATCCCCAAGGCAAAAATAAAGGATTGTGCGACTGGATACTTAACGAAGAAAATTGCAGCGAGAAAGAAAGCAACGCCAATTGCGATGGCAATCATTGAAATCTGTTTCGTTAATCGATTGAGTTCAAGTTGCAGTGGACTGGTTGCACGCTTCTGGCTGTGAGTTAGCTTCGCAATTCGACCGAATTCAGTATTCATACCAGTGGCGACGGTGATTGCTGTCGCAGTACCACTACCGACATTGGTACCGGCATAAATAATATTACTCTCGGCAAACTGGCCTTCACCCTTGCTGTACTTGGCAGTTTTAGATTCAGGGACCGATTCGCCCGTCAATGCGGATTCATCGACCTGTAGCGAAGTTGCTTCGATAATGCGGGCATCTGTTGGCACCGAATCGCCAGCTTGTAGGGTAAAGACGTCGCCCGGAACCATTTGTGAGGTTTCAATTTGTTGTGGGTCCCCATCACGAAAGACCCTCGTATAAGAAGGCAGCATCTTCAGTAATGAATCGGTCGCTTTTTGGGCAGCACGTTGCTGATAAAAACTAAAACAACCATTAATGATATTGACGCACCAAATGGCGATCCCTAATTCGGTCGTGCCGGCGACAATCGCCACGAAACCACTGACCCAAAGTAAGATGGCCATCAGGCTAATGAAGTTTTTGATGAAAATTTTGAATTGCGATTCACGTTGTGCTTTTTGAATCGTATTGGTGCCGACTTTTGTAAGCAAGTCTGTGGCTTGTTGCGAAGTTAGTCCCGAAGAGGTTGAATTGAATTCTTTGTAGACTGATTGGATATCTTCGGCAGCAAAATCGCGCCCGGTTTTTTGTTGATCCATTACTATTGCTCCCTTAAAAAATACTAAATAATTGAATAACTCACTATAATATGCATCTTTTTTTATGAATTATAGAATTAATTCTTATCATAATCCTTTCCCAGAAAAAGTAAAATAAATATGGCATTGAATTTGGAAATTGCCCAAATTCATTTACCACAGAGATAAGAATAACACTTTATCGGGGAGGGAGTTCAAAAACGCGGTTGGTGGGAATAGTGTTTGAAGAGCGGAAAAAGGTTAATTTCCGTAAGTTCGGATCTACCTGCGGCAGAAGTTGATCCAGAAAATAGTGGGAGGTTGCTGTGGGGACGGCTCCAAGCTTTTGAAAGTTCGCCAAAAGTTTTACGCCTAAAATGGGAGCTCTTCCAAAACCGGGAAGATCTCCCATTTTCCCATTTTGTGAATTCGCAAAGACCGCTCATTAACAAAATTACCACTGCAATCCCACTATTTTCTTCCGCAACTTCTGCCTAAACTTATTTCGTTTAGGCCAGGATTTAAATAACAGGGTTCCGCAAGCATGATTGACATTGGTGCCTTTACTCTGAATAACACATCAATGGTTGTAAGTTATTACTAAATAGATGAATTTTTCTGGTCTATCAAATTAAACTGATTTATTGATGTCTTTAGAATAGATTAGGCGAAATTTGTGGTGGGAACTGGGACTGCAGTGGTATTTCTGTTAACGAGCGGGTTTGGCGAGTTTACAAAAAGGGAAATATGAGATCCGGCGATTTTCCGGAGCTCATATTTCAGGCGGAAAACTTTTGGCGCTCTTCCAAAAGCTTGGAGCCGTCCCCACAGCAGTTTCCCAGTTCCCACCACAAATTTTGCCGGAACCAAACAAAATCTACAAGCATTTATAATCTACAGTCGGCTCAAAATTTATTTTCAATTTTAACAGCATATTTCTAGAATTGAACCAGACCAATGAGATACGATAAAAGTAGAGAATAGAATTAAGTTATGTACAACTGGAGGCTGAACTAATGGATGATTATGGCAAATCAATACTTAATCTCGGTGTTGGTGATTTTTCCCGAAACTTTACTTGGGGACTTGAGGTTGAACGACACCGAATTAATTCCGATGGCTTTGTCAGCGAAGCGCTATATCCGGCTGCATTAGGTGAACAAAGTGCCAATCCTTATCTTAAAAATGATTTTTTCAATACGCAAAGCGAAATGATCACGCCAGTTGCGGGATCGATCGATTCGGTCTTGCATACCGCGAACGCATTAGACCACACCTTGCGTGCTTCTTTAGCAACAGATGAATTGCTGTGGCCATTTTCGATGCCACCTAAATTAACAGCCGATCATTCGGAGTTGGTCTACGCAAATGAAAGTCCTAAAAAAGTCGCTTATTTTGAAGAAATCGGTCGTCGATTTGGTAAATTGGATGGTGCTCCTTCGGGAATTCATGTGAATTTAGGACCAACGACCGCCTGGACTAATGCGATTGCGCAACGGATGCACCGCAAACAGCGGCAAGTTCGTGATGACCTACTACTCAAGCAAGCGGTTGGATTCATGCATTATCGTTGGTTACTGACTTATTTGAAGGGCGCCAGTCCGATTGCCGAAGTGAATTATTTGAGTGAGGTTCCCGATCAGGCGGTGCGTTCACTACGCAATTCGCGCGAGTTCGGTTATGGTTACGCACAACATTTCAAGGGAGATTATAGCTCAGTTGAAGGCTACGTTACCAGAATTAAAGAGGCGATCGCTTCGGGTGAATTGTTAGCCGAGTCTGCTTATCACGAACCGGTTAGATTGCGCCATATGTCTGGTTTAGATGCAATGGTGGCTGAGGGAGTCAGTCATATCGAATTGCGAATGCTAGATCTCGATCCCATGAGTGCAATCGGAATTGAGCGGGACACTTTATTGTTGATCCAATTGATGTCCCTGTTCTTCATGGTTTCACCGTCGCTGGATCCGAATTCGTTAACTGCCGCGAGTTTTAAAAATGATCAGGTATCATTGGAGCATCCTTATCGGATTTGTTGTGAAAAACCAGAAGCACTCAAGCTGATGAATCGATTGCAGCAACTGATCCGTGATGCGGATTTGCCAGAGGAATATACGAGAATGGTGCGGCGCACGATCGAGCAAATTCGTCGTCCCAATTTAACGACTTCGGGGCAGTTGTTGCCACGAGTTCGTCAGGGCTCATTATGCAATTATGGGTTGCAGTTAGCTGAAGAGTTTCAGTTGCTATCTCAATTGAACCCATCACCCGTTTATCGTGGCTTTGCTAGCAATTCGTGTCCACCTCATGGACAGTTACAGCGAGAGCTTTTCGATCAATACAGCGAGCTCCCACGGGTCAATTTACGCACCTTAGTGGTTAACGACCAGGAAAAACCGGAAGCCCAATCGAAATCAATGTAAGCAAAAAGGATGTTCGGCTCGGCTCCTGTCAAGAGGACAATCAAATAATTAAAGTGTTTATGCACATTCTTGAACGGCA